>NZ_RBLT01000169.1:0-821 GCF_003989315.1 Microbacterium sp. HSID17254 | reverse complement strand
GGATCGCGTTGGTCCGGAGGTTCTGCGGGCCCAGCTCGGTCGACATCGTGCGGGACAGCCCGACCGCGCCGTGCTTGGCCGCGACGTAGTGCGCGAACCCGGGATGGCGCTGGACGCCGCCGGTGGAGCTGATGAGGATGATCGAGCCGCCCTGGTCCTGCTCGATCAGCGTGGGGACGGTCGCCTTCACCGTCTTCCAGACGCCAGTCAGGTGGACGTCGATCATCGTGTCCCACTGCTGCTCGGTGAGCTCGTGCACCGGGGCGCTGGAGAAGATCCCGGCGTTGGCGACGACGACGTCGAGCCGGCCGACCTCGGCCACCCCGTCGGCGACCGCGGACTGCAGGGCGGCGAGGTCCCGGACGTCGGCGCGGCGGGCGACGATCCGGCGGTCCAGCTTCTCCACCAGGGCGACGGTCTCGTCGAGGTCCGCGGCCTCGGCTGCCGTGTAGCCGACCGTCTCGACCGCGGCGCACACGTCGACCGCGATGACGTCGGCGCCCTCCTCCGCGAGCCTGCCCGCGTGCGACCGGCCCTGCCCCCGCGCGGCACCGGTGACCAGTGCGCCCTTCCCGTCCAGGGTGCCCATGTCGGCGCCTCTCGTCGTCGGGCGGAGCGGGTCCGTGCGGACCCCGTATGACCGGGACCACACTGCGCACGACAGCGGGGGTCCGGCCAGCGGGCATCCGCGCGGTCCGCGCAACCGCGGGCACCCGACCTCCGCCACCGCCCCGACCTGCACCGAGACCACCACCTACCGGATGCGTCCGGCCACGACGCCCGACGTGGACCCCGTCCGCACCCCCCGGACCCCCGTTCCG
>NZ_RBLT01000167.1:0-824 GCF_003989315.1 Microbacterium sp. HSID17254 | reverse complement strand
ACCTCGACCGTGTCGATCCAGGCGTCGAGCTGGTGGCCGGTGCGGCTGGTCATCATCGTGGCGAACCCGCGGACGTGGCCGGTCAGTCTGTCCAGGCCGGGGTCGGCCTTGCGGCGCCGGGCGAGCCGGATGGCATCGTCAGCGGCCAGTCGGTCGGGGTGAGTCATGATCCACGAGGTGACCTCGCGGACGGTCGGGGGTTTCGGCTCCGGCAGCGGTGCGTGGCCGCGACCGTGACGGAAGCGGCGCAAGTAACGCTGGAGCGCCAGCGCACCGCCCGGGTAGCCACGTGCAGCGATCTCGCGGAACAGGGGCGTGGCGTTGCGCTCGCCCTCGTTCCAGCGCCGATGTAGGTGCTCGAGGTAGTCGTCGACCAGGTGCGCACGCTGCTCGGTCTTCGCGGTCTGAACCGTCCCGGCTTCTCTGCCGCTCCGTTGTGAGCAGGCTGAGAGGATGGGTGTCGTGCCCAAGAAGATCGACCCAGCGGTTCGGAGCCAGGCTGTGCGTCTGGTGACCGAGCATCGTTCGGCGTACTCGACCGAGCGTGCCGTGCATGGTCAGGTCGCTGAGTCACTTGGGGTGTCGCGTGAGTCCGTGCGCCGCTGGGTGTCCCAGCACGACGTCGACACCGGCGTCGTAGCCGGCGTGACCAGCGATGACCGCGAGGAGCTGCGGCGGTTGCGGGCGGCGAACAAGCGCCTGCGTGAGGTCAACGAGGGCCCCCAGTCGGCGACGTGTTGCTACCTGGGGGAGCTCGAACACCCACACCGCTGAGCGTCGCGTCTGTCGGTCACATGCTGACCCCTGGTCTGTCCGTGACATGG
>NZ_RBLT01000166.1:0-824 GCF_003989315.1 Microbacterium sp. HSID17254 | reverse complement strand
GCCCACCGAGGTGTCGCCCAGCAGGTTGCGCAGACCCTCGCCGGTCTCCTCGAAGGAGTGCACGGCCGCGTCGAGCTGCTCGCGCACCTGACGCTCGACGCCGTCGACGCGCTCCTTGATCGGCGAGGCGACGGCGTTCGGCATCGCGTCGAGCCGCATCTCGTGCCGGTCGAGCCGGTTGTCGAGGCCGTCCAGGCGCTTCTGCAGGCCGCCCAGACGGTCGTCGAGGCCGTCCATACGGCCCGAGACGCCCCCGAGGCGCCCGCCCATGCCGTCGAGCCGCCCGTCGAGCTGGGCGATCGGCTTGGCCAGCTTGTCCGGCAGGGACTCGATGGCCCGGGTGATCGCGCCGAGCACGATCTCGGTGTTGTCCAGCTTGGACACGGTCTCGTCGAGCCGCTCGGCCAGGACGTTCAGCTCGGTCCGGTCCGGGATCTCGGTGAGCTTCTTGCGCACGGTGCCGATGGCGTCGAGGGCCGCCAGCCGGGCGTGGATCTCATCGAGGGAGTCGAAGATCTGCTGCTGTTCGCTGTCACGGATCTCGGCCGCTCGCATGAGCATGCCGCGCATCCGGTCGAACGAGAGGTTCGAAGTGTCGCTCATGGCACCTGCTGCGCTTCCTCTGAGCCAAGTGGGGAGTGCCCAGAGGGTAGCGACCGCCGTCCGAGGGGCGACGGACGGTGTTGGGTTGGGCCGTCCGGGGCATGCCCGCGCACCCGGATCGGGTCGACCCTGGCAGGTCCGGGCGTCGCTCGTCGCGCGGCGCGCCGCTCGGTACCGTGCTAGAGTGGCAGATCCCACCGCTCCCGTCCCGGTCACCCGCG
>NZ_RBLT01000165.1:0-826 GCF_003989315.1 Microbacterium sp. HSID17254 | reverse complement strand
CGACGCCCTGGACGAGGCCAAGCAGGGCCTGGCCCACCAGCTCGAGGCGTTCGCCGCGAACACCATCGAGTTCATGCGCCGCGACCGCTCGCTGCTCCTCGACGGGCACGGCGTCCCCGAGGTCGACGTCACCCTCGACGGGCGGCCGCTGCTCGTGGTCGCCGCCGGGTTCGAGCACCTCGCGGTGCTCAGGCGGCTCAAGGCCTACATCAAGGAGTACCGGCCGGTGCTCGTCGGCGTCGGGGCGGGCGCGGACGCGCTGCTCAACACACGCCACCGCCCGGACCCCATCGTCGCCGACCCCTCCGAGGTGTCGAACCAGGCGCTGACCACCGGCGCCGACGTCGTCGTCCCGGCCTTCCCCGACGGGCACGCCCTGGGACTGCACCGTGTGCAGGACCTGGGCGCCAGCGCCGTCACCTTCCCGTCGATGGCCAACCCCGAGGACCTCGCGCTGCTGCTCGCCCACCACCGCGGCGCGTCGATGATCGTCACGGTCGGGCTGGCGGCGTCGATGGGGGAGTTCCTCGACCGGGGGCGGTCCGGCAGCAACGCCTCGACGTTCCTGACCCGGCTGCAGGCCGGTGGCAGCGTCGTCGACGGCGCGATGATCGCCCAGATGTACCGGAGCCGGACCTCGTTCGCGCCGCTGTTGCTGCTCGTCGCGGCCGCGGTGGTCGCGGTCGTCGTCGCCGTGCGCGTGTCCGGCGGCGGCCCCGCGGTGGTGGAGTGGATGCGCGGCGTGCTGGAGAGCGTGCGGGCCCTGGTCGCCGGATGGTTCCCGGCGTGATCTCGCGGCGCCACCACCGCATCGCCCTGGTCGCGG
>NZ_RBLT01000164.1:0-829 GCF_003989315.1 Microbacterium sp. HSID17254 | reverse complement strand
GGGGGGGGGGGGGGGGGGGGGGGGGTGGGGGGGTGGGGGGGGGGGGGGGGGGCGCGCGGGCGGCGGGGAAGGCTGGGGGCGTGGGCGGGCGCCGCGGGGTGGGTGGGGGCGACGGCTGCGGGGTGTGCTGCGGGTTCCACTGGGCGGGCGGCGGCAGGGCGCCGGCGTGCGGGGTGCCGTTCGCGGTCACCGCGGCCAGTGTGGCGTTCGGCGCGGCGGCGGGGGCCCTGGGCTGGGCGGGCGCGGGACAGGGCATCGGGGCCGGGGGCGGGGCGGCGGCCAGGCGCTGTGGCGCGACGTCGCCCAGCCCGGGCTGCGGGTGTAGGAGGACACCGAGGGTCGCCCACCGCGTGACCGGGCCGGTCCCGCTCGTCGGCCCGGACTACAAACGCGACCCCTACCCGCTCTACGGGGAGCTGCGCCGCCGTTGCCCGATCCACCGGGTGGCGTTCCCCAGCCGCGTGCACGCCTGGCTGGTCACGGGCTACGACGCCGCCCATGCCACCCTGAACGCCCGGCGCCTGGGCAAGGAACACCGCCTGGGCAACGACCGCGGGCGGGCGCGGGCGTCGATCATGCCCGAACCGCAGCACTCCCAGCTGCAGGTCCACCTGCTGCACCAGGACCCGCCCACCCACACCGTCATGCGACGGCTGGTGACCGAGTCCTTCACCCCGCGGGCTGCCGAGGAACTGCGCCCACGGCTGCAGGAGATCGCCGACCGGCTCCTGGACGACCTGACGGCCACCGACGGACCGGTGGACCTGGTCGCGGGGTCCGCCGCCCACTTCCCGTTCGCCGCGCTGGCCCTGGCGATCGGGCTGCCCGA
>NZ_RBLT01000163.1:0-835 GCF_003989315.1 Microbacterium sp. HSID17254 | reverse complement strand
CGTACGAGCGGTACGGCCGGCGCCCGGTCGCCGACGTCACCGGGGACCCGGACCTTGCGTTCCACCGGCTGGAGCACCTGGTCGACGACGGGTTAGACCTCACGGTGTGCGCCGAGCTGTACGTCGACCACGGCTTCACGGTGCCGCGGTCGGTGTGGACGCCCGACCCCGGCGACGCCTGGCCCTGCCCGGTCGTGCCGGTCATGGTCAACGTCATCCGCTACCCGCAGCCGACCGCGGCCCGCTGCTACGCGCTCGGGCAGGCGATCGGGCGGGCACTGGCCTCCTACGACGGCGCCCGCACCGTCGGGATCCTCGGCACCGGCGGCATGTCGCACCAGCTGGCCGGCACGCGGGCCGGGTTCGTCAACCCCGGGTTCGACCACATGTTCCTCGCGGTGATCGCCGACGACCCGCAGCGGCTCACCGCCCTGCACCGCGACGAGTACATCCGGCTCGCCGGGTGCGAGGGCATCGAGCTGATCATGTGGCTGGTCATGCGGGGGGCGGTGAACGCCCGCGTCCGCACGGTGCACACCGCTTATCACGTCCCGGCGTCGAACACCGCCGCCGGACGCGCCCTGCTGGACAACCGGGGCGCCCCGTGACGTCGTTGCTCGATCCTCCCGACGGGAACAGCGGTCCCCGGCGCACCGACCGCCGGGCCGTGCTCGCCCGGGTGCTGCGCGAGGCCACCTACGAGGTGCTGCCGTTCCCGAGCGCCGCGGACACGGTGCTCGCGCACGTCCCCACCGGCACCGGGCTGAGCGTGACGACGACCGAGGCGAAGGGCCTCGGACCGACCGTCGATCTCGCCGTCCGGCTGACCGGGCAC
>NZ_RBLT01000162.1:0-839 GCF_003989315.1 Microbacterium sp. HSID17254 | reverse complement strand
CGACCGACACCCGCCCGCGCTTGCGCTTCCTCGTCGCAGTCCCTGCCGGCGCTCCCGGCGCCGCCGCTGCTCGACCTGGTGGAGAAGGCCCCAGCTGCGGACGTCCGATTCGACTGTGTGATGGCCGAGGAGGGCGGCCGCTTCCTCGACACCGAGACCCGCTACACGGTCGTCGAGACCACGGACCCGGCCGAGCCGCCCGGCTACCTCCGGGTGACCGTCGGCCAGCTGCAGGAGCTGCTGCGGCACAGCCACTACCTCAACGTGCAGGCCCGCAGCCTGGTCACCTGCCTGCACAGCCTGTCGACCCCCGCGCCGAGGAGGAAACTGTGAGTCGACGCGTTGCCGTCACCGGGATCGGCGTGGTCGCACCCGGGGGTATCGGGACAGCAGCCTTCTGGGACCGGCGGACGGACGGCCGGACCGCGACCGGCGCCATCACCCACTTCGATCCGGCCCCGTTCCGCTCACGGATCGCGGCCGAGTGCGACTGCCGCCCGGCCGAGTTCGGTTTAAACGACGAGGAGACGACCAGGCTGGACCGGGCCGTGCAGTTCGCGCTGGCGGCAACGGCCGAGGCGCTGTCGGACAGCGGTGTACGCCCGTGGTCCGAGCCGGAGCGCTGGGGGGTCGTCCTCGGGAGCGCGGTCGAGGCCACAATCGGGCTGGACCGAGAGTACGCGCGGGTCAGCCACGGCGGCGCCCGCTGGATCGGCGACCACAGCCTCGCGGGGCCGCATCTCTACGACTACTTCGTTCCTACCTCGAGGCCCGCACACACCGCCCGACGGTCCGCACTGCTCGGCCCGGGCACCGTCATCCACCCCCGCCGCACCTCC
>NZ_RBLT01000161.1:0-842 GCF_003989315.1 Microbacterium sp. HSID17254 | reverse complement strand
GGCATCGGCGGATCCGGAGTCGACGGCTACGGGAACGGCGGCATCGCACATCGGTCTCTCTCCTTCCACCGGGTCACGGCGCGGACGCCGGTCTTCTTCTCATTCTCGGTCTGCCCTTCCCCCCGCCCTTTTCCCGGCCCTCCCCCCCCCCCTCCCCTCCCCCCCCCTCCCCCCCCCCTCCCCTCCCCCCCCCCCCCTCCCCCCCCTCCCCCTCCCCCCCTCCCCCCCCTCCCCTCCCCCCTCCCCCCCCCCCTCCCCCCTCCCCCCCCCCCCCCCCTCCCTCCCCCCCCCCTCCCCCCCCCCCCCCCCCTCCCCCCCCCCCTCCCCCCCCCCCCTCCCCCCCCTCCTCCCCCCCCTCCTCCCCCCCCCCCCCCCCCCTCCCCCCCCTCCCCCCCCCCCCTCCCCCCCTCCCCCCTCCCCCCCCTCCCCCCTCCCCCCCCCCCCCCTCCCTCCCCCCCCCCCTCCCCCCCCCCCCCCTCCCCCTCCCCCCCCCCCCCCCCCCCCCCCCCCTCCCCCCCCCCCCCCCCCTCCTCCCCCCCCCCCCCCCTCCCCCCCCCCCCCCTCCCCCTCCCCCCCCCCCTCCTCCCCCCCCCCCTCTCCCTCCCCTCCCCCCCCCCCCTCCCCCCCCTCCTCCCCCCCCTCTCCCCCCTCCCCCCCTCCCCCCCCCCCTCTCCCCCCCCCCCCGCGCACTCCCTTTCCGTCCGCCTCTCTGTCGGGGCGCGCCTTTTTCCCCTCCGCCCCTCCCTCCTCCTCCCCCGCGTCGCGCTCCCCCGCCCCGCCGCCTCGCTCGGCCTCGCGCCGCTCGTCGGCGCTGTCGGCCCTGCCGCGGCGTTTGCTGCACC
>NZ_RBLT01000160.1:0-847 GCF_003989315.1 Microbacterium sp. HSID17254 | reverse complement strand
CCGGCCGGCGTCCCGCAGGGTCTCGGGCCAGGACGGCATCGGGGTCTCGTGGGTGGTCATCGGCTACCTCCTCGTAGTGGTCGACTCGGAAGCTGCTCTGTCCGATTCGCACCACGAGAGTAGCCATTGATACACGGCTGTCTCAATAGTGACCATCGTGTGTCACGCCTCATCCGCTCGGAGTAGCACCGGTGACGGGCCGCAGCTGCCGGGCGCACGCGCGTGACCAGCGCGGGTCACCGCCGCGACGCGGCTCGGTCGCCGCGTCACCGGCGTGGTGCTTTCATGAATATTGCCCACTTCTCGTCTGGACAACCGGTTCAGCGAGCGCCGCGCGGAGGAGGACCGCTTGTTCAGCATCACCGTCCGGGACCACGTCATGGTGGCGCACAGCCTGCGCGGCGAGGTCTTCAGACCGGCGCAGCAGCGCCACGGCGCGACCTTCCTCGTCGACGCCACGTTCCGGCGCCCCGAGCTGGACCCGGACGGGATCGTCGTCGACATCGGGCTGGCCACCACGCAGCTCGCGGAGACGCTCGCCGCCCTCAACCACCGCGACCTCGACGACCACCCCGAGTTCACGGGCGTCAACACGACCACCGGGTTCCGGGCCCGGGCGGTCGCGGACCGGCGCGCCGACCGCATCGGCGCGGGGAAGCTCGGCGGCGACGCCGGCGGGTTGACCGGCCTGACGGTGACGCTGCACGAGTCGCACGTCGCGTGGGCGAGCTACGAGCGGGACCTGTGACGGCTCCCGCACCGCCCCGGACCACGGGGCGTGCGGTGCACGTCGTCGTCCCCGCCGGGATCGACGACCTGCGCTCCCCGAGCGGCGGGAACCGCTACG
>NZ_RBLT01000016.1:0-234 GCF_003989315.1 Microbacterium sp. HSID17254 | reverse complement strand
GAGAAATACGTTTACGTGGTATGCAATGGTGAGCGCGCAGCGTCGTACAGACTAGTCGTCGATATACTGTGCATATCAACTGAGCTTTCGTGTCAAGTCAGTAGGAGTAGTCGTAACGACGACTCTGATGTTAGAGCGCACAGTGAGTGTGAGGTTACGGAATTCGTATGAGAGTGAATAGGTTGTTTCTACTGTCTTTGGTACAGATGTATGATGCTTTTGTTTTTTTTTTTA
>NZ_RBLT01000015.1:0-80052 GCF_003989315.1 Microbacterium sp. HSID17254 | reverse complement strand
TGCGGACGGCCGATCTTCGTCTGCGGGTCGAGCTGGAGCTCGCGCCACTGGGCGAGCCAGCCGGGCAGGCGGCCGATCGCGAAGAGGACCGTGAACATCCGCGTGGGGAAGCCCATCGCCTTGTAGATCACGCCCGTGTAGAAGTCGACGTTCGGATACAGGCGACGCTCACGGAAGTAGTCGTCCGCGAGGGCGATCTCCTCGAGCTCCTTCGCGAGGTCCAGGAGCGGGTCGGTGACGCCGAGCGAGCTCAGCACCTCGTCCGCGGCCTCCTTGACGAGCTTGGCACGCGGGTCGTAGTTCTTGTAGACCCGGTGCCCGAAGCCCATGAGCTTCACGCCCTCTTCCTTGTTCTTCACCCGCTCGACGAACCGGGAGACGCTCTGGCCCGAGTCGCGGATCTGGCCGAGCATCGTGAGGACGGCCTCGTTCGCACCACCGTGCAGCGGACCCGAGAGGGCCTGGATGCCGGCCGAGACGGAGGCGAACTGGTTGGCTCCCGTGGAGCCGACGAGGCGGACGGTGGAGGTCGAGGCGTTCTGCTCGTGGTCCTCGTGCAGGATGAGCAGCAGTTCGAGGGCCTTCACCATGGTCGGGTTGATCTCGTACGGCTCGGAGTTCACGCCGAAGTTCAGCTTGAGGAAGTTCTCCACGAAGCCGAGCGAGTTGTCCGGGTAGAGGAACGCCTGGCCGACGCTCTTCTTGTGCGCGTAGGCGGCGATGACCGGCAGCTTGGCGAGCATGCGGATGGTGTTCAGCTCGACGTGCTCGGGGTTGTGCGGGTCGGTCTGCCCCTCGTAGTACGTCGACAGGGCGGCGACGGCGGAGGAGAGCACCGACATGGGGTGCGCGGTGTGCGGCAGCGCGGAGAAGAAGCGCTTGAGGTCTTCGTGCAGCAGCGTGTGCCGACGGATCTTCTCGTCGAACTCGGCCAGCTCTCCGGCGGACGGGAGCTCCCCGTAGATGAGCAGCCACGCGACCTCGAGGTAGCTGGTGCTGCCGGCGAGCTGCTCGATCGGGTAGCCGCGGTAGCGCAGGATGCCCTTGTCGCCGTCGATGAAGGTGATGTCCGACTTCGTGGAGGCGGTGTTGACGAAGCCGTAGTCGAGCCCGGTGTAGCCGGTCTGACGGGTCAGCGTCGAGAAGTCGATGCTGTCGTGGCCCGCGGTACCGCGCACCAGGGGGAATTCGGCGGTGGTGTCGCCGATCGTCAGCTTCGCCGTCTGGTCTGCCGCAGCGCTCACGCGGACCTCCTCCTTCTGTCTGATCGCCCCGGCATCGCGGGCGTCAGCAAGTTCTTGATCAAGCCGGAACTGGCGATATCTCTGGCGCCGAGCGCCGGGCCGGGTGCCGACCGAATCGCCTTTACAGCCTAGTCGTCACGCAGGCCTACTGTGACAACCGCCAAAGGGATGGCTGCAACAGGGAGGGATCCTACAGATCCGCGCCGCGCAGGCGTCGCGCCGCTTCCGCGACGCGGTCGGTCGGCGCCGTCAGCGACAGCCGCACGTGCGCAGGCGACGAGGCGCCGTAGAAGTGCCCGGGGCCCGCGAGGATCCCGAGGTCGGCGAGACGCGCCATCGACTCCCAGGCGTCGCGCCCCTCGGTCGCCCAGAGGTACAGCCCGGCCTGCGAGCCGTCGATGCGGAAGCCGGCAGCCTCGACGGCGGGCAGCAGCAGCGCCCGCCGCTCACGGTAGAGCTCCTTCTGCGCCGCGACGTGTGCGTCGTCACCGAGGGCGACGATCATCGCCTGCTGCACCGGCGCGGGCGGCATGAGGCCGAGGTGCTTGCGCGCGGCGAGGAGCTCGCCGACCACGCGAGCGCAGCCGGCGACGAAGGCCGCGCGATACCCCGCGAGGTTGGACTGCTTGCTCAGCGAGTACACGCTGAGCAGATTCGCCCGCGTGCCGCCGGTCACCCGGGGGTCGAGCACCGACGGGATGGCCTCGTCCGCCCAGGGGCCGTCCCAGCCGAGCTCGGCGTAGCACTCGTCGCTGGCCAGCACGGCGCCCAGTTCCCGCGCCCGCTGCACCGCCGCGGCGAGCTCGTCGACCGTCCAGGTGCGACCGTCCGGGTTGCCCGGGGTGTTGATCCAGATGAGCCGCGCACCCTCCGGCCATTCCGCCGGGTCGTCGACCGCGAGAGGTGTCGCCCCTGCCACCCGCGCGCCGACCTCATACGTCGGGTAGGCGACGCGAGGATGCACCACGATATCGCCGGCGCCGAGCCCCAGCAGCGTGGGCAGGAGCGCGACGAGCTCCTTGGAGCCGATCGTCGGCAGCACGTTGTCGACGCGGAGGTCCGGGACGCCACGGCGGCGGGCGTACCAGTCGACGATCGCCTCCCGGAGCGCGGGGGTGCCGACGGTCTGCGGGTAGGCGTGGGCGTCGGTCGCCGCGGCGAGGGCCCGACGGATGATCTCCGGCGTGGGGTCGACCGGCGAGCCGACGGAGAGGTCGACGAGCCCGCCCGGGTGCCGGGCGGCGCGCTCGCGATACGGGACCACGGCGTCCCACGGGTAGTCGGCGAGGTCGCGGACGCTCACGGAGCGGGCCTACTCGCCCTGCGGCGGGAGCGCGGCGATGATCGGGTGGTCGAACGGGTAGACGCCGACCTTGGCGGCGCCTCCGGGCGAGCCGATCTCGTCGAAGAACTCGACGTTGGCCTTGTAGTAGTCCTGCCACTCGTCTGGGAGGTCGTCCTCGTAGTAGATCGCCTCGACGGGGCACACCGGCTCGCACGCTCCGCAGTCCACGCACTCATCCGGGTGGATGTAGAGCGACCGTTCGCCCTCGTAGATGCAGTCAACGGGGCACTCGTCGATGCAGGCGCGATCCTTGACATCGACGCACGGGAGGGCGATCACATACGTCACCCCCTCAGTCTACGACCCGTGGACCTCGGGTTCCTCCGAGGACGGCGTGGCGGGGCGGACCGGCTGCCGGGAGAACGACGGCCACGCGATGACGAGCAGCACGATGCCGGCGGCGAGATAGGTCCAGATGCGCCCGGCGAGAGTGTCCTGCACGACGACGGAGCCACCGGGACCGACGCCCGAGATGAGCACGATCATGCCCAGCATCCCGAGTCCGGCGGCGACGGCGGCGCCCCGGTCATGGGTGAGCGCCCGCACGGCGATGAGGATCGCGGCGCAGGCGATGGCGGCGACGATGAGGCCGATCGGGATCGGCCCCCACATGACGCTGTGTGCGATGGTCCCGGCCGCGCCGTAGACCCCACCCACCAGGGCAGCAGCCACCCAGGACAGCACCCTCGACAACCACTTCCCGCGCACCCCCCGATCCTACCCGGGCGCTGTCCGGCGGAACGACGTGTCAGGCGGCGAGACCGAACAGCCGCAGCAGCGCGGCGACGAGGGCGGCGGCGGCCACCACCACGAGGAACGACTGCCGCAGCCAGAGGAGTCCCGCGGCGACGAGCAGGGCGGGGACACGCGCGTCGACGGTGATGGCCTGCCCGTCGCCGAGCGACTGCACCGCGACGAGGGCGGCGAGCAGCGCGACGGTGAGGAGATCGGAGATACGGGCGGGGCGCGGCGCTTCGAGCACCTTCGGCGGCACGAGATAGCCCACGGCCTTCAGGGCGAGGCAGATCAGGGCCGCGAGGAGGATGGCGCTCCAGAGGGTCATGCGGTTCCCTCCCCTTCGCCGGCGCCTGCGGGTCGCGGCGTTCCGAGCCAGTTGAACCATCCGACGACGATCGCGACGAGAGCGGCGACGAGCACCGGGAGTCCGGGCAGGAGGAACGGGGTGAGGGCGGCCGCGATCACGGCGGCCGCGATCCCGACGGCGACCGCCTGCCGTTGACGCAGACGCGGCCACAGCAGGGCGAGGAACGCCGCGGCCGCCGCGGCGTCCAGCCCCCAGGCCTTCGGGTCGCCGAGCACGTCGCCGACCAGCGCACCGACGAGCGTGGTGAGGTTCCAGCCGAGGAAGATGCCGACACCCGTGACCCAGAATCCCACCCGGCGCAGGCGCGGATCGTCCTGCGCGATCGCCACGGCGGTGGACTCGTCGATCGTGAAGTGCGCGGCGAGCGCTCGTCGTACCGGTCCTCCGCCGACGACCGGCGACATGCGCATCCCGTAGGCGACGTTGCGCACCCCGAGCAGGGCGGCGGACGCGATCGCCGAGGGCAGGGCGGCCAGTCCGCCGGCGGTGAAGACTCCCACGAAGGCGAACTGCGATCCCCCGGTGAACATCAGGAGACTGAGCACGCATGTCTGCCACACGTCGAGGCCCGCGGCCACGGCGAGCGCGCCGAAGGAGATCCCGTAGGCGCTCGTCGCGAGCACGACGCCGAGCGCCTCGCGCCACACCTCGCGCTCGGCGGTCATCGGGGTCCGCTCCGCCACGACGTTCGCTTCACTGAACACACGATCATCATTCTGAACATGCCTGGATGCATAGTCAAGCGAACGATCGTTTGCCATGATGAACGCATGGACGATCTCCGCACCCGCATCGCCCGCACGCTCCGCCGCGAGCGCGAGGCGGCGAACCTGTCCGTCTCCGAGCTCGCCCGGCGGGCCGGCATCTCCAAGGCGACGGTCTCCCAGCTCGAGAGCGGTGCCGGCAACCCGAGCGTCGAGACGCTGTGGGCGCTGGGCGTCGCGCTCGGCGTGCCCTTCGCGGTGCTCGTCGACCAGCAGGCCAACGCCCCCACCCTCATCCGCGCCGACGACCTCGCGGGGGTGCCCTCCTCTGCCGCCGCCTACAGCGCCACCCTCCTCTCCGCGAGCCCTCCGGGCGCCCGGCGCGACGTGTACCTCATCCAGGCGGAGCCCGGCGACCCCCGACGCTCGGACCCCCACCATGCGGGCACGATCGAGCACGTGATCCTCATCGCCGGACAGGCGCGGGTCGGCCCGCCCGAGGATGCCGTGGTGCTGAACCCGGGCGACTACCTGACGTATGCCGGCGACGCGGCGCACGTGTTCGAGGCCATCGCGCCCGGGACGAGCGCCGTGCTCATCTCCGAGCTGCGCTGAGGATCACTCCCCCGGCCCGGCCGGCGAGGGGTCCGGGATCTCGTGCGGACGGTAGTTCGGCAGGCGCGACGCCGGCAGGATCGCGAGCGCGCTCACCGCGGCGAGGATCAGCAGGCCGAGCTTGAGGGTGCGCAGGCGCGACTCCTCGTTCACGGCGACCGCGGCGTCGACCTGTTCCGGCGTCGCGTCCGTGGTCTCCAGGACCGCACGCAGTTCGTCGTTGCTGACGAAGTTCACCTCGTTCAGGTCGACCTGCGACACCAGCGACGGCGGCAGTTCCGGATGCTCCACGACCGCGCGTCCGACGTTGAGCGCGAGCAGCGAGACCAGCAGCGCCCCGGCGAGCGCCGTCCCGACCGCGGAGGCGAGATTCTGCGTGGTGCCGCGCAACGATCCCACGTCGCCGGCGAGCTCGGGCGGCGCCGCGGTCACGAGCACGTTGAAGACCAGGGTGACGAGCGCGCCCTGGCCGATGCCGAACACGATGAGGCCGGCGATGGTCGGCACGGTCTCCCAGTTGTTCGTCACCACGACGGACAGCCAGACGAGCGCCGCCGTCGTGAGGATGAACCCGAAGACGCCGATCGTGCGCGGCGGGTAGCGCGTGTAGAACCGCACGACGAGCGTCGCCGTGACGAACACCGTGAGGTTGAACGGCATCATCGCGAGGGCGGTGTCGAAGGGCGTCCGCCCCTGGACGATCTGGATGTACAGCGGCACCGTGAAGTTCACGCAGGCTTCCAGCGCCACGACGATGAACATGGCGTACACCGCGGCGCGCTCCCGGGACGACCCCAGCACGCTCAGATCGATCAGCGGCACCTTGCCCTCCGCCATCCGCCGCCGCGTCCACAGGAAGAACCCCTGGCCCAGCATGATCCCCAGCACGATGAAGAGGGGTGCCGGGGAGAGCCCGAAGACCGAGAACGGGGCGGACGGCGCCGCCGCGAGCGCTCCCCAGCTGTTCAGGTTGTTGAATCCGAGGGTCAGCAGCACGATCGCGGCGCCGATGAGGAGGGCCGCGACGAGATCGATGCGGATCGCCGCATCGCCGCGATCGCCGCGCAGCGTGAAGCTCAGCGCGAAGACCGCGACGGCGATCGCCAGCACGATGACGAAGAGCGGACGCCACCCGACGAGCGTCCCGAGCGTCCCTCCGATGAGGAAGGCGCTGACGCCGGAGATCGCGCGTGCCGAGCCGATCGCGCCGATGGCCGTGGCCTGCTGCGGGCCCCGGTAGTTCTCGGCGATCAGAGCCACGATCGAGGGGACGATGATCGCCGCGGCCGCTCCCGCCGCGGCCTGCCCGGCGATGGCCCACCAAACGGTCGGGGCGAGGAGCATCATCACGGCCGACCCCGCGAAGAGCGCGACGACGACGCGGAAGATCAGCACCCAGCCGACGCGCTGCCCGAGCTTGGCCCCGGTCATCACGAGCGCCGCGACGGCGAGGCCGTACATCACGATCGTCGTGCTCGCGACGGTCGGCGGGACGCCGAAGTCGCTCACCATGCCGCCGAGCGAGATCGGCAGCGCTGCGACGTTGAAGGACATGAGCACCTGTGCGAGGAACAGGCTGACCATCGGCAGCCAGGACGTCTTCGCGGGGGCGGGGGCCGTGCGGGTCATGAGCGCTCTCCTTCCGAGGCTGACGAGACACGCGCCTCGCCGGCATGCGCGGGCGCGGGCGCGGAGGCGAAGAGGTTCAGCCCCAGCGACCGCGACAGGTGGCCGATCGCCATCTGCGACCGGATCGAGTTGCCCGCCTCGTCCAGCCGGGGCGAGAAGCCGGCGACGGCGCCCTTGCCGGGAGAGACGGCGACGAGGCCGCCCGAGACGCCCGACTTGGCCGGAAGGCCGATCTCGAACAGCCAGTCCCCTGACCGCTCGTACAGCCCACTCGCCGCGACGACGGCGAGCGTGTCACGGCAGACGTCCGCGGAGACCACCCGCTCTCCCGTCACGGGGTTGACCCCGCCGTCGGCGAGCGTGGCCCCCATGACGGCGAGGTCGTGCGCGGTCACGCTGAGCGCGCACTGACGGGTGTAGACGTCGACGATCTCGTCCGGATCGCCGGCCAGTCGTCCGTAGCTGCGCAGCAGCCATCCGAGCGCGCGGTTGCGCTCGTTCGACCCGGCCTCGGAGGCGTAGACCTCGCCGTCCAGGCTCAGCGGTCGTCCGGCGAACGCGGACAGCCCCTCGCGGACGCGCTCCCACTGCTCCACCGCCGTGGCGCCGGGCATCAGCGCCGTGGTCGCGATCGCCCCGGCGTTGACCATCGGGTTGCGCGGATGCCCGTCGTTGAGCTCCAGCGCCACCACCGAGTTGAAGGCGAGGCCGGTGTTGTTGACGCCCACGATCTCGCGGACCCGCTCGTGGCCGTGCTCCTGGATCGCCAGCGCGTAGACGAACATCTTCGAGATCGACTGGATGGAGAACGCGTGCAGCGCGTCTCCGGCGTCGTGGATGCCGCCGCCCACCTCGATCACCGCGAGCCCGAACAGCTCCGGATCGACCGCGGCGAGGACGGGGATGTAGTCCGCCACCTCCCCGGACACCTCGTCCGCGTACCGGGCGTGCGCCTCCCGCACGAGCTCGTCCACCCGCTCCCATCCGGGAAGCGTGCCCGTGGAGACCTCCTGCGGGACGTCGAGCCAGACGGTGGGGTCGAGCACCATTCCTCCTCGGAAATCGCGACGCCCCCAGCCGTCTCCCTGTCACGGTAGCGTCCGTGTCGGGTGACGGCTAGGGGCAATCGTCCGCGAGGGGGCCCGCTCTGCGGCTCAGTACCAGTTCATGGCCTGGGAGTGTCCCCAGGCGCTGCACGGGGTGCCGTAGGCGTCGGCGATGTACTGCAGGCCCCAGGCGATCTGGGTGGCGGCGTTCGTCTGCCAGTCGGCACCCGCCGAGGCCATCTTGCTGCCGGGCAGCGCCTGCGGGATGCCGGTCGCTCCCCCGTCGTTGTTGTACGCCTGGTAGTTCCAGCCGGACTCCTTGTTCCACAGCGAGTTCAGGCAGGAGAACTGGTCGCCGCCCCAGCCGTAGCGGTCGGCCATCATCTGCTGTGCGGTGGCCCGAGCCCCGTCCGGCGTGTTCGCGGAGGCGAGCGCCGCCGCTGCGGCCGCCGCCTTCTCCTCGGCGGCGCGGGCGGCGTCCTCTGCCGCCTTCTTCTCCTGCGCGGCCGTGAAGGCCTCCTGGAGGTCTGCGGTGGCCGTCACGACCTTCTCGGTCTCGGCTTCGGCCTGCTCGGCCGTCACGGTGATGAGGACCAGCGGGAGGGTGGATCGATCGGCGAGGGTCTCCAGGTCGTCCTCGAGAGCGGTGGTGTCCACGGACGCCGCCGCGCCCACGTCGAGGCCCGACTCGGCGACCTCCGTGGACAGGCTCTTCGCCGCGGCGACCGCATCGGTCGCGTTCGAGACCGTCATGACGGCCTGATCGGCGATACGGGTGAGGGGCTCGGTGCCGAGGTCGTGGCTCGTGACGGCGGAGGTGGCGTCGGAGCGCTCCGCTCCGGCCGCCGGGGCGGAGGCGAGGCCCACGCTGAGGGTGATGCCGACGAGCGCGGCCGTGGCGGCGCCGAGGGCGATGAGGGGTGTACGGGTGACGGTGGCGCGAGCGGCTGCCGCGTCGGAGGCGCGCCGAAGCGCACGGGTCTTCTGAAGCAAGGCTTTGACTTTCGGGTCGTCGTACGCCCATATCGGGGACTCATCGGGAGCTCGCCCCGGGCGCAAGTCAACGAGTCTGCGTCATCAACCTGAACGAAAACTAGCCCTCACCTGGGATTTTCATGAGAGAGGGCCCCACGCGGCCAGGCGGCGGCGTAGGGCCCTCTCGAAAGGAGTGCGGTGCGATCAGGCGTTCGCGTCCTGACGCTTGAGACGCGAGGCCTCGCGACCGCGGACGGTCTGGTCGAGGATCACCTTGCGGATGCGGACCTTCTCCGGAGTCACCTCGACGCATTCGTCGTCGCGCGCGAACTCCAGGCTCTCCTCCAGCGTGAGGATGCGCGGCGGCGTCATCGACTCGAAGTTGTCGGCCGTGGAGGAGCGCATGTTGGTGAGCTTCTTCTCCTTGGTGATGTTGACGTCCATGTCGTCGGCGCGCGAGTTCTCGCCGATGACCATGCCCTCGTAGACCTCTTCGGTCGGCTGCACGAAGAACGACATGCGCTCCTGGAGCGCGATCATCGCGAAGGGGGTGACGACACCCGAGCGGTCGGCCACGATCGAGCCGTTCTGGCGGGTGGTGATCTGCCCCGCCCACGGCTCGTAGCCGTGCGAGATCGCGTTGGCGATACCCGTGCCGCGGGTGGTCGTGAGGAACTCGCTGCGGAAGCCGATGAGACCACGCGAGGGCACGACGAACTCCATGCGCACCCAGCCGGTGCCGTGGTTGGTCATGTTCTCCATGCGACCCTTGCGGTTCGCGAGGAGCTGGGTGATCGCGCCGAGGTGCTCCTCCGGCGTGTCGATGGTCAGGTGCTCGAACGGCTCGTAGACCTTGCCGTCGATCTTCTTGGTGACCACCTGCGGCTTGCCGACCGTGAGCTCGAAGCCCTCACGGCGCATGTTCTCGACGAGGATCGCGAGGGCCAGCTCACCGCGGCCCTGCACCTCCCAGGCGTCGGGACGGCCGATGTCGACGACCTTGAGCGACACGTTGCCGATGAGCTCGCGGTCCAGGCGGTCCTTCACCATGCGGGCGGTGAGTTTGTGCCCCTTGACCTTGCCCATGAGCGGCGAGGTGTTCGTGCCGATCGTCATGGAGATCGCGGGGTCGTCGACCGTGATGGCCGGCAGCGGGCGGATGTCCTCGGGGTCGGCGATGGTCTCGCCGATCGTGATGTCCTCGAAGCCGGCAATGGCGACGATGTCGCCGGGGCCGGCGGATTCTGCCGGGTAGCGCTCCAGGGCGCGGGTCTTCAGCAGCTCGGTGATGCGGGCGTTGCTGGTCGAGCCGTCGGAGCGGACCCACGCGACCGTCTGGCCCTTCTTGAGCGTGCCGTTGAAGACGCGCAGCAGGGCGAGGCGACCGAGGAAGGGGCTGGAGTCCAGGTTCGTGACCCAGGCCTGCAGCGGGGCCTCGTCGTCGTAGGCCGGGGCCGGGACGTGCTCGAGGATGGCCTCGAACAGCGGCTCGAGGTCGTCGTTGTCGGGCAGCGAGCCGTCGGCCGGACGGTTCTGCGACGCGGCACCGGCGCGACCGGAGGCGTAGACCACGGGCACGTCGAGCAGCGCGTCGACGTCGAGGTCGGGCACGTCGTCGACGAGATCGGAGGCCAGGCCCAGCAGGAGGTCGTGCGCCTCCTCCTCGACCTCGGCGATCCGGGCGTCCGGACGGTCGGTCTTGTTGACGAGGAGGATGACGGGGAGCTTGGCCTCGAGTGCCTTGCGCAGCACGAAGCGGGTCTGCGGCAGCGGGCCCTCGCTCGCGTCCACGAGCAGCACAACGCCGTCGACCATCGACAGGCCGCGCTCGACCTCGCCGCCGAAGTCGGCGTGGCCGGGGGTGTCGATCACGTTGATCGTGATCTCCTTGCCGCCGGCGTGCTTGCCCTTGTAGGTGATCGCCGTGTTCTTGGCGAGGATCGTGATGCCCTTCTCGCGCTCCAGATCGTTGGAGTCCATCGCGCGCTCCTCCACGTGCGAGTGTTCGCCGAAGGAGCCCGTCTGGCGGAGCATCGCGTCGACGAGCGTGGTCTTGCCGTGGTCGACGTGGGCGACGATTGCGACGTTGCGGAGGTCAGAGCGGAGGGCGTGCGCCATACAAGGGTCCTCAAAGAGTGTGGGGTTGCGCCGGGAAGCCGACGTTCCAGGATAACGTACGCGCGGATCGGGTTCCTGAACGCACGTCGTACCATCGTCCCGTGACCCTCCCCGACCCGACTCCCCCGGCGCCGCAGACGCCGTCGACCGCGCCCACTCGACGGGACGAACCGCGTGAGGGTCGGGCACGCCTGTGGTGGGAGATCGCCATCGTGCTCGCCCTGGGTCTGGGCCAGTCCGCGGTCTACGCGATCGTGCAGCTCGCCTATCGGCTCACGGACGACACGCCCCTCGCGGATCAGACCGCCACCCTCAACCCCTCCCGCAGCGACCGGGAGGTGTTCGACCTCATCTATCAGGTGCTGTCGATCGGATTCGCCCTGGTGCCGGTGCTGCTCGTCTGCTTCCTCCTCTGGCAGCGCCGTCGCCCGCACCTGGAGCGCCTCGGCCTGGACGGCACCCGGGTGGCCGGCGACGTCGGCCGCGGCGTGCTCCTCGTCCTCGCGATTGGCGTGCCGGGGCTGGCGCTCTACCTCGGCGGGCGGGCGCTCGGACTGTTCGTGGCCGTGAACCCCGCGGGTCTGGACGCGCACTGGTGGACCGTGCCGATCCTCCTGCTCGCCGCCGCCCGCGCATCGCTCCAGGAGGAGTTCGTCGTGCTCGGGTACCTGTTCGCCCGCCTGCGGCAGCTCGGATGGTCGCCGTGGACGATCATCGTCTCGACCTCCGTGCTCCGTGCGACGTACCACCTCTATCAGGGGCCCGGTGCCTTCATCGGCAACCTCGCGATGGGGCTGCTGTTCGGGTGGCTCTACCACCGCACCGGTCGACTGCTGCCGTTCCTGGTGGCGCACTTCCTCATCGACGCGGCGGCGTTCGTCGGCTATCCCTGGGCCGCGGCCACCTGGCCCGCCCTGTTCGGTCTTCCCGGCTGAGGCGCGCTCAGCCGAGGTTGACGACGACGAGCGCCGCGACGGCCCACAGCACGATGACGGCGAGGGCGATGAGGGCCGGGCCGTCCCAGCTGCGCCGGATCGGGGCGTCCGCCGTCGAGGGTGCCGCGCTCCACAGGTCGCGGATGCTCGTGAGCACCCGCAGAGCAGACGGCACCTTCACCTCAGCATCCTCCTCGCGGGACGGACGGGGCGGGCGCGCCTTCGCCGGTCCGCCCCAACAGCTCACGGTGCGGCCGTCGTCCAGCGTGAACTCGAGCTGCCAGCGCATGTCGATGTCCTGCACACGCGCCCAGCCGAAGGTCGTGCGACGCAGCAGGTTCTGCACCACGGCCCCGTCCTGATCCACGCGGACGAAGGAGACGAAAGCGGTCTCGTAGACGATCCACAGACCGAGCAGCAGCCAGGGCGCCACGAGAAGCGCCTGCACGATGCTGCCGTTGACGACGGTGTCCCCGAGCAGGAACAGCAGGAGCAGGATGCTGAGGACGAAGACGACGGTGCCCGAGGGCGCACGGTAGGTCCGTGCGCCCTCGGGGTGTCCGGGAGATGCCACCTCAGCGGCCGCCGAGCGGGATCGACGCGCCCGGGATCGCCTTGAGGAGACGATCCGTGTACTCCTGCTGCGGGTTCGCGAAGATCTCGTCGACCGTGCCCTGCTCGACGACCTTGCCCTTCTCCATGACGCAGACCAGGTCGCTGGAGACCCGGACGACCGCGAGGTCGTGCGTGATGAAGAGGTACGTCAGGTTCAGTTCCGACTGGAGTTCGGCGAGCAGCTGCAGGATCTGGTCCTGGACGAGCACGTCGAGCGCCGACACCGCCTCGTCGAGCACGACGATGTCGGGCTTGAGGGCGAGCGCCCGAGCGATCGCGACGCGCTGCCGCTGACCGCCGGACAGCTCGTTCGGATACCGGGTGGCCAGCGCACGGGGCAGTGCCACCTGGTCGAGGAGCTCCTCGACGCGCTCGCGCTGCGCGGTGCGGTCGCCCACACCGTGGATCTGCAGCGGCTCCGAGATCGTGTTCCCGATGTTGCGCAGCGGATCGAGCGAGCCGTAGGGGTCCTGGAACACCGGCTGCATGCGGCGACGCAACCCGAACGCCTGCGCGTTCGAGAGGCGGGACACATCCTGCCCGTCGATCTCGATGGTGCCGCTCGTGGGCTCCTCGAGCTTCAGCACCATCTTCGCCACGGTCGACTTACCGGACCCCGACTCGCCCACGAGCGCGAGGGTCTTCCCCCGCAGGATCTCGAAGGAGACATCGTCGACCGCCCGGAAGGCTTCGCTGCGGAAGTTCCCCTGACGGATCTTGTAGTCCTTGGTGAGCCCGGTGACGCGCACCGTCGGCGGGATGGCGGCGAGGTCGTCGAGCGTCTCGATACCCCGGTCCTCCACGACCGCCTGGATGCGCTGCGACGCCACGCTGGGCGCGGCCCCGACCAGTCGCTGGGTGTACGGATGCTGCGGGTTCTCCAGGATCTGCCGGCTGGGGCCCGCCTCGACGATGTTGCCGTTGCTCATCACGATGATCTTCTCCGCACGCTCGGCCGCGAGGCCGAGGTCGTGCGTGATGAGGAGCACCGAGGTGCCCTTGTCACGCGTGAGCGTCGCCATGTGATCGAGGATGACCCGCTGCACCGTGACGTCCAGCGCCGAGGTGGGCTCGTCGGCGATCAGCAGCTTGGGGTCGGCCGCGAGACCGATCCCGATCAACGCCCGCTGACGCATACCGCCGGAGAACTGGTGAGGGTACTGGTGCAGACGCCTCTCAGCATCGGCCAGCCCCGCCTGCTTCAGCACCTCGATCGTCCGCGCCTTCACGGCCTCACGGCCGCGGGCGATCCCGTTCGCACGGATCGCCTCCTTCACCTGGAAGCCGATGCTCCACACCGGATTGAGGTTGGACATCGGGTCCTGGGGGACGAAGCCGATCTCGCGACCGCGGACGGCCTCCATCTCCCGGCGACCGAGCTTCGTCAGCTCCCGGCCGTCGAGAGTGATTGATCCTCCGGTGACGACACCGGTTCCGGGCAGGAGGTTCACGATGGCGCTCGCCGTGGTCGACTTGCCCGAACCGGACTCGCCCACGATGGCGACGGTCTCGCCGGGGAAGACGTCGAAGCTGGCTCCGTGGAGGACCTCCTTCTCCCCTTCCTGAGTGCGGAACGCGACCCTGAGGTCGCGGACGCTGAGCAGCGGGATCTGCGCGGTTGCTCGTGCGGTCATCGCCGTGCCCTCGCCTTCGGGTCGATGGCGTCTCGGATGAGTTCGCCGAGCGTGACGAAGGCGAGCACGGCCAGCGTGAGCGCGATCGACGGATAGATGAGCGCCATGGGCGCCACCCGCAGCGATGCCTGCGCGGCACCGATGTCGTTGCCCCACGACATCACGTTGCTTCCCAGCCCGACGCCGAGGAACGACAGCGTGGCCTCCGCGACGATCGAGGCGGCGAGCCCGAGCGTCGACACCACGAGCAGCGGTGCGAGCGCGTTCGGGATCACGTGTCCCACCAGCGTGCGGAACTTCGACCGCCCGAGTGCACGGGAGGCCACGACGAAGTCGGACTGCCGGACGCGCAGCACCTCTGCCCGCACGACGCGAGCGGTTGCCGCCCACGCGAAGCCACCGATGGCGAGCGCGAGCACGGGCACCGAGCGGTACTGGGAGAAGACCGTCATGACGACGACGGCGGCGAGGATGTACGGGATGGCGAAGAAGATGTCGCCGATCCGCGAGAGCACCGAATCGAGCCAGCCGCCGTAGAAACCGGCGAACGCGCCCATGATGAGTCCGAGGATCGAGGAGATCGCGGTGGCGAGGAGGCCCACGGAGAGTGACGTCTGCGCGCCCCAGACGATGCGGGAGTAGATGTCGCACCCCTGGAACGTGAAGCCCAGCGGATGTCCTTCGGTGGGGCCGGCGTTGCTGTTCCCGAGCTGGCAGTCGGAGTTCGGTGGCGCCGACGTGAAGAGGGTAGGCCAGAGCGCCATCACGATGAAGAACACCGCGAGGACGACGGAGAACCAGAACAGCGGACGCCGTCGGAGGTCCGACCAGGCATCTCGCCAGAGGTTTCGCGGCTTCTCGGCGATCCGCACGGCGTCGACAGAGATGGTCTCGGTCTCGACCGGAGCGACATAGTGGTTCTGCGTGGTGGGGTCAGGCATAGCGGATCCTTGGGTCGAGCAGACCGTACAGCAGGTCGATGATGAGGTTGACCAGGACGTACAGGATCACGAACACCGTGACGAAGGAGACCACCGTCGGCCCCTCATTGCGGATCGCGGCCTGGTACAGGGTGTTGCCGACACCAGGGACGTTGAAGATTCCCTCGGTCACGGTCGCGCCGACGAGCAGCACGCCGAAGTTCGTCGCGGAGTTCGTGATCACCGGGATCAGGGAGTTGCGGAGGACATGCACGGGGATCACGCGACCGCGCGAGAGCCCTTTGCTGTACGCCGTGCGGACCCAGTCCTGGTTGAGCGTGTCGATGACCGAGCTGCGCATCAGCCGCATGCTCACGGCGTACAGGCTGAAGCCCAGAACGATGGCCGGCAGCCACAGGCCACCCCAGTCGTTGTCCGACCCGACGGTCGGCTTGAACCAGCCCAGCTTGATCGCCAGGAAGTACTGCGCCAGGAAGGCGACGACGAAGATCGGGATCGCGATCGCCACGAGCGCGACGATGAGCATCGTGTGGTCGAAGAGCTTGCCCTTGCGCAGCGCCGAAACCGTGCCGATGATGATCGCCAGCGTGAACTCGATGGCGATGGCCATCACCGCGAGGCGACCGGTGACCGGAAGCGTCTCGGCGAGTACGGTCGACACCGGCCGGCCGGAGAAGGTGGTGCCCAGATCGCCCTGGAAGACGCCGGTGATGTAGTACCAGTACTGCACCAGGAACGGGTCGTTCAGGTGGTACTGCTCGCGCAGCTGTTCCACCACGGCAGGGTTCGGGGTCCGGTCGCCGAAGAGTGCCAGGATCGGGTCGCCGGGCATGGCGAACACGAGGAAGTAGATGAGCAGGGTGGCCCCGAAGAAGACCGGGATCACCTGCAGGAGACGTCTCAGGATGTAGCCGAGCATGCGTCTGTCCCGTAGTCAGGAGGCGGAGTGAGTGTGACGAACACAGCCTGTGAGGCGGCGACGGAAGACCGTCACCGCCTCACAGGTTCGTGCTGTCAGACTTACTCGCCGTCCTTCGTGACCTGGTAGAGGATCGGCCAGGTGTCCCAGCCGAACTCGACGTTCTCCACCGAGTCGCCCCAAGCGCCCATGGCGTTGGTGTACCACAGCGGGATGGCCGGGAGGTCCTGGAAGAGGATCTCCTGCGCCTCCTGGAACTTGGCGATGCCCGCCTCGACGTCGGAAGCCGCAGAGCCCTCGTCGAGGAGCTTGTCGAACTCCGGGTTCGAGTAGTCGCCGTCGTTCGAGCCGGCACCCGTGCCGAAGAGCGGGCCGAGGCCGTTGAACATCGACGGGTAGTCGAACTGCCACCCGGTGCGGAACGCGGTCTGCGTCTTCTCCTCCGTGATCAGCGTCCGGTGCTCGGCGAAGGTCGGAATCGGGTTGCCCGAAGCCTCGATGCCGAGGTTGTTCTTGATCTGGTTCGCGACTGCGTCGACCCAACCCTGGTTGGGGCCGTCGGCGTTGTACTGGATCTGGAAGGACCCGGTCCACGGCGCGATCTCGTCGGCCTGCGCCCACAGCTCCTTGGCCTTCTCGGGGTCGAACTCGAGCACCTCGGATCCGGGGATGTCCTCGGAGTAGCCGTCGATCACCGGCGACGTGAAGTCCTTCATCGGCGTGCGCGTGCCGCTGAAGACCACGTCGGTGATCTCCTCGCGGTCGATCGCGTGGGAGATGGCGGCGCGACGCAGCTGGCCCTCTTCACCGCTCCAGTGCTCGAGGCGCTCCGGGATGGTGATGGTCGCGTTCGCCGCGGCTGGCTGGTTCACCGTGCGGTCCGGGAAGTCGGTCTCGAACGTCTGCAGAGCGGTGTCCGGGATCTCCTGGATGATGTCGAGCTCGCCACCCTGCAGGTCGGCGTATGCCGCCTCCGTGCTGGCGTACAGTCGCATGTCGATGCCACCGTTCTGCGCCTCACGCGGACCCGTGTAGTCCTCGTTCTTGACGAGCTCGATGCTCTCGTTGTGACGCCAGGCGCCCTCTTCGGCGAAGACGTACGGGCCGTTGCCGATGGGGTTCTCACCGAAGGCCTCGAGGTCGTCCCACGCCGATGCCGGCAGCGGGAAGAAGGCGGTGTAACCCAGGCGGAGCGGGAAGTCGGACTCCGGCTGCTTGAGCTTGACGGTGAAGGTGAGGTCATCCACGACCTCGAGGCCCGACAGCTCCGGCACGTTCTCCTCGTAGGAGAAGCCCTCGATGGACTCGAAGAAGTAGCTCGAGAGCTGCTTGTTGTCGAGCGCGGCACCGTAGTTCCAGGCCTTGACGAAGGACTCGGCGTCGACAGGGTCTCCGTTGGCGAAGGTCTGGTCGGGCTTGATCTTGATCGTGTAGGTCTGGGAGTCCTCGGTCTCGATCGACTCGGCGAGGTCGTTGTGCACGGCGCCCTCGGCGTCGTAGTAGACCAGACCCGCGAAGATGCTCTGCAGCACCAGGCCGCCGCCGACCTCGTTCGTGTTGGTCGGGATGAGCGGGTTCTGCGGCTCGGTGTTGTTGACCGAGATCGTCGCGGTCGGGTCACCCGAGGGCGTCTCCTCCGTGGAGTCGTTGCCGCCGCCGCTGGCGCAGCCTGCCAGGGTCAGGGCGCCGATCACGAACAGTGCGCTGCCCGCGAGGGCGATCTTGTTGCGCTTCACTTTTGTCCTCCTGTGGACGTGGGAATTCTGCGCGGCTCATCATCGAGCGCGCAGGGATACCTGAGCGTAACCCGGTGGTCGCGCGTCCAGGACGTTCAGCTAACGAACTGTTACTGAGTGGTGACCATCTGTCACATGACCGAAACATGGCGCAACGCGAACGGCGCCGCGCCGCCGGGAGGCGGGCGCGACGCCGTTCGTCGTGCGGGTCCGTGTCAGGCGAAGGCCTCGATCGGCGGGCAGGCGCAGACGAGGTTGCGGTCGCCGTACGCCTGGTCGATCCGGCGGACAGGCGGCCAGTACTTCGCCGCCACCAGCGAGCGCACCGGATAAGCGGCCTCCTCGCGGGTGTAGGCGTGCGCCCACTCCCCCGCGATGAGCGAGACCGCGGTGTGCGGGGCGTGCACGAGCGGGTTGTCGTCCGCAGGCCAGCGCCCCGCGGCGACGGCGTCCGCCTCGGCCTTGATCATGATCATGGCCTCGATGAAGCGCTCGATCTCGTCGAGGTCCTCCGACTCGGTGGGCTCCACCATGAGGGTGCCGGCGACCGGGAACGACATGGTCGGCGCGTGGAAGCCGTAGTCGATCAGGCGCTTGGCGACGTCGTCGACGGAGATGCCGGTGGCCTCCTTGAGCGGACGCAGGTCGAGGATGCACTCATGCGCGACCCGTCCGTTCTCCCCCGTGTAGAGCACCGGGAAGTGCCCGCCGAGGCGCTCGGCGATGTAGTTCGCCGAGAGGACCGCCGCGGCGGTCGCGCGCCGGAGCCCCTCGGCGCCCATCATGCGCACGTACGCCCACGAGATCGGGAGGATGCCCGCAGAGCCGTACGGGGCCGCGGAGATCACCGCGCCCTCGAACGTGTGGCCACCGAAGTGCTCGGCGCGCTGCGCGAGCGGGTGCGACGGCAGGTACGGCGCGAGGTGGGCCTTCGCCGCGACCGGACCGATGCCCGGGCCGCCGCCGCCGTGCGGGATGGCGAAGGTCTTGTGCAGGTTGAGGTGCGAGACGTCGCCGCCGAGGTCGCCGAATCGCGCGTACCCGAGGAGCGCGTTGAGGTTCGCTCCGTCGACGTACACCTGACCGCCGACCGCGTGCACCGCCCCGGTGATCTCGACGACCTGCTCCTCGTAGACGCCGTGCGTGGACGGGTACGTGATCATCAGCGCCGCCAGGTCGTCGGCGTGCTGGGCGATCTTCGCGCGGAGGTCGTCCAGGTCGACGTTGCCGAGCGCGTCGCTCGCCACCACGACGACCTTCATGCCGGCGAGCACGGCGGAGGCCGCGTTCGTGCCGTGGGCGGAGGACGGGATGAGGCACACGATGCGGTGGTCGTCGCCGTTCGCGCGGTGGTAGCCGCGGATCGCGAGGAGGCCCGCCAGCTCACCCTGCGAGCCGGCGTTCGGCTGCAGCGACACCGCGTCGTACCCGGTGATCTCGGCGAGCCAGCCCTCGAGCTGGTCGATGAGCTCCAGGTAGCCGCGGACGTCGGCCTCCGGGGCGAACGGGTGGATGCCCGCGAACTCCGGCCACGTGATGGCGGCCATCTCCGTGGCGGCGTTGAGCTTCATCGTGCACGAGCCGAGCGGGATCATGCCGCGGTCGAGGGCGTAGTCCCGGTCGGACAGGCTCTTCAGGTACCGCATCATGGCGGTCTCGCTGCGGTGGCTGTGGAACACCGGGTGCGTGAGGTACTCGTCCTGGCGGCGGAGGGCGTCCGGCAGCGCGTCCGCGTCGCCGAGGCCGAAGCCGAAGGCGCGCTCCTGCTTCCCGCCGAAGACCTGCGCGACCTGGTGCAGCTCGGCCACCGTGGTCGTCTCGTCCACCGCGATTCCGATCGTGTCGGCGTCGGCGACCCGCAGGAGGATGCCGTAGCCGCCCCGCGCCTGGTCGGCGTACTCCGCCGCCCGGCCCGGGACGCGCACGGTCAGCGTGTCGAAGAAGTGCTCGTGGACGACCTCGGCGCCGGCCTCGACGAGCCAGTCGCGCAGCAGGGCCGCCTTGGCGGCGACGTCGCGGGCGATCTCGCGGAGCCCGTCCGGGCCGTGGTAGACCGCGTACATCGAGGCCATCACGGCGAGGAGCACCTGGGCGGTGCAGATGTTCGACGTCGCCTTCTCGCGGCGGATGTGCTGCTCACGGGTCTGCAGCGAGAGGCGGTAGGCCGGCTTGCCCTCGGCGTCGACGGACACGCCGACGAGACGTCCGGGCAGCTGCCGCTCCAGGCCTGCGCGCACGGCCATGTAGCCGGCGTGCGGGCCGCCGAAGCCCATCGGCACGCCGAAGCGCTGCGTCGTTCCCACGGCCACGTCGGCCCCGAGGGTGCCGGGCGCGGTGAGGAGCGTCAGCGCGAGGAGGTCGGCGGCCGCGACGGCGAGCGCGCCGGCGACGTGCGCGGCGTCGAACACCGCGGACGGATCCCACACACGGCCCGAGGCCCCGGGGTACTGCACGAAGACGCCGAAGAGCTCGGCGGGCAGCTCCTCCCCCACCGCGAAGTCGACCGTGACGAGCTCGATGCCGAGCGCCTCGGCCCGGGACGCGAGCATCGCCTTCGTCTGCGGCAGCGCATCCGCGTCCACTGCGAAGACGTTGGAGGAGGTCTTCGAGGCCCGGCGCGCGAGCAGCATCGCCTCCACGACCGCGGTGGACTCGTCGAGCATCGACGCGTTCGCGGTGGTGAGGCCGGTGAGCTCGGCCACCATCGTCTGGAAGTTGATGAGCGCTTCCAGGCGCCCCTGCGAGATCTCGGGCTGGTACGGCGTGTAGGCCGTGTACCAGGACGGGTTCTCGAGCACGTTGCGCTGGATGACCTGCGGCGTGACGGTGCCGTAGTAGCCGAGGCCGATCATCGAGCGGTTCACCGTGTTCCGCGCGGCGAGGGCACGCAGTTCGGCCAGTGCCTCGGTCTCCGACGCGGCGACCGGGATGCGGGAGTCGGCGACCGCGTCCTCCGGTCCCGTGTAGATCGAGGCGGGGACGGCCTGACGCATGAGCTCCTCGACCGGGCTCAGCGTCCCGTTGCCGGCGGAGCCGAGACCCAGCGCGTCGAGCATCGTGCGCTGGGCGGCCTCGGTCGGTCCGATGTGACGATCGGCGAATGCAACCACGTCCGGGTCAGCCCTCCGTGAGTGCGACGTACGCGTCGCGGTCCAGCAGTCCGTCCAGCGCACCGGCGGCGACGGACACCTTGAGCAGCCAGCCGCCCTCGAACGGCTCGGCGTTGACGAGCGAAGGGTCGTCGACGACGGCGTCGTTGACCTCGACGACCGTGCCGGCGACCGGAGCGTAGAGCTCCCCGACCGACTTCGTGGACTCGATCTCGCCGACCACCGAGCCGGCGGTCAGCTCGGTGCCGACGGCGGGGAGCTCGACGAAGACGACATCCCCCAGTTTCTCGGCGGCGTAGTCGGTGATGCCGATCGTCACGGTGTCGCCGTCACCGGCGATCCATTCGTGCTCGTCGGTGTAGCGGAGTGCGCTGAGGTCGGTCATTTTGTCCTCCGGTAGAAAGGCAGGGCGGTCACGGTCGCGGGGATGCGGGTCCCCCGCACATCAAGGAATACTGCGGTTCCCTCTTCCGCGGAAGAAGGGTCGACGTACGCCATCGCGATGGGATGGCCGAGCGTCGGGCTCAGGGCACCGCTGGTGATCTCTCCGATCGGGGTGCCGTCGGCGTCGACGACCGCGTAGCCGGCGCGGCCGGCGCGTCGTCCTTCGGCCGTCAGTCCGACGAGGATGCGGGCATCGTCGGCGGGCGCCGGAGCGTCCTTGCCGACGAAACGGTCCTTCGCGACGACCACGACGCGGCCGAGGCCGGCCTGGGCGGGTGCGGTGTCGAGGCTGAGCTCGTGGCCGTACAGCGGCATGCCCGCCTCCAGGCGGAGGGTGTCGCGCGCGGCGAGCCCGGCGGGGACGAGCCCGTGCGGCGCGCCGGCGTCGAGGACGGCGTCCCACAGCGCGGTCGCGTGGGCGGCCGGGACGAGGAGCTCGAAGCCGTCCTCCCCGGTGTAGCCGGTACGGGCGAGGAGCAGCGGCTCGCCGGCGAACGACGCGGTCGCCCACGCGTAGTACTTCTGCTCCGCCCAGGGGATGCTGACGTCGGCGATGCCCGCCGTCGCCGCGAGGATCTCCTCGGCCCGCGGGCCCTGCACGGCGATCAGCGCGTAGTCGTCCGAGACGTCGTCGACCTCCACGGCGCCCGCGTCCGCGTCAGCGATCCGCTCGGTGAGAGCCTGTCGCACCGCGTCGCGGTTGCCGGCGTTCGAGATGATGAGGAAGTCGTCGTCGGCCAGCCGGTACACGATCACGTCGTCGACGATGCCGCCCTCCGCCGTCAGCAGCAGGGAGTACTTCGCCTTGCCGACCGCGAGCGCCGACAGCCGCCCGGCGAGGGCGTAGTCGAGGAAGGCCGCCGCGCCGGTGCCGCGGACCGTGAACTCGGCCATGTGCGAGATGTCGAAGACGCCCGCCGCCTGCCGCACCGCGTGGTGCTCGGCGAGGTCGGACGTGTAGCGCACCGGCATCTGCCAGCCGCCGAAATCGGTGAAGGAGGCGCCGAGCGCCTCATGGCGCTCGCGCAACGGGGTGTAGCGGGGGTCGGACATGGAGTTCTCCCGGGCTGGGTCGGGCGGGACGACGACGTCGTCCCTGGGAACTCCCCCTCTGTCATGGGCCTGAGAGCTTCGCCCGCGCGAGCGCAGGGCTTTCACCGTCGGCGGATCCCCCGGTGCTCGGGATCGCTTTTCAGAGCGGCCGGACCTCCGCGGTACGCGTACCTGAGAGATTGGCGGGGAGGCTTGCTCCTTCGGTGCCCGGCTGCATGCGCCGGGGCTCTCCCGCGTCGGTCGTTCGGCCTGTCTTCGATTGTGGGTTCAGTCTAGCGGTCTCCCCCGCCCGCTCAGGAGCCCAGCGCGAGCTCCGCCCTGACCTCGTCGCGGAGCCTGCCGAGGTTCTCCGGTTCGGGGGCCGCCGCCAGGAGCGTCCTGGTGTACTCGTGCTGCGGGTTCAGGATCACCTCGTCGGCCGATCCCCGCTCCACGACGTCGCCCCGGAAGAGGACCATGATGTCGTCGGAGAAGTGCCGCGCGGTCGCCAGGTCGTGCGTGATGTAGAGGACGCCGAGGTTCTCCTCCCGCTGCAGCTCGGCGAGCAGGTTGAGCACGCCGAGCCGGATCGACACGTCGAGCATCGACACCGGCTCGTCGGCCACGATGAACCGGGCGCCGGGGGCCAGGGCCCGCGCGATCGCCACACGCTGCCGCTGTCCGCCGGAGAGCTCGTGCGGGCGCCGTTCGGCGAAGCTCTCGCCCGGAGTGAGCCGCACGCGCTCCAGCAGCTCGATCGCCCGCGCCCGCACCTCGCGACTGTCGAGCTTGGGGTGGTGCAGCCGGATCGGACGCTCCAGGTGGTGCACGATCGTGTGGAACGGGTTCAGCGACGCGAACGGGTCCTGGAAGACCATCTGCACGTCCGACCGGTAGCGCTCGAGGGCCAACCCCCGCGTGCCGGACTCCTCGCCGTCGAGGAGGATGCTGCCCGAGGTCGGCGTCTCCAGCTTCATCAGCATCCGGGCGATGGTCGACTTGCCCGACCCGGACTCGCCGACGAGAGCCGTGGTCCGCCCGGCCTCCAAGGTGAACGACACGTCCTTCACCGCGTGCAGCACGCTCGTGCGGAACCCTGACCGCAGGTGGAAGTCCTTCACGAGGTTCCTCGCCTCGAGGGTGCCGCCGCGCCTCGTCCCGTCCACGCTCATCGGATGACCTCCTGGTTGACGCCGCCGCTGCGGACGAAGTCGCCCCGCTCGCCCGTGAGGGACGGGAAGCTCGACAGCAGGCGCTGGGTGTACTCGTGCTGCGGGTTGCGGTAGATCTCCGCCGCGGTGCCCTGCTCGACGATCCGGCCCTGCAGCATGACAGCGATGCGGTCGCTGATCTCGATGAGCATGGGCAGGTCGTGGGTGATGAAGATGACCGCGAAGCCGAGCTTCTCGCGCAGGCGCATGATCTCCCGGATGATGCCGCGCTGCACGACCACGTCGAGCGCCGTGGTGGGCTCGTCCATGATCATGACCTGCGGGTCGAGCGCCAGCGCCATCGCGATCATCATGCGCTGGCGCATACCGCCGGAGAGCTCGTGCGGGAAGCTCGTCAGCCGGCCGGGGTCCACGCCGACGAGCGTGAGCAGCTCCTCGGCGCGCTCCTGCTTGGCCTTCTTCGACATTCCGGGGCGGTGGGTGTCGAAGATGTCGAAGATCTGCGCGCGGACCGAGATGACGGGGTTGAGGGAGTTCATCGCCCCCTGGAAGACCATCGAGATCTTGTCCCAGCGGAAGGCGCGCAGCCCGTCTCCGTCGAGTCCGACGACGTCGATGTCATGGCCGTCGCGGTCGTGGAACACGATCTCGCCGTCGGTCATCAGGGCCGGCGCTTTGAGCAGCCGGTTCATCCCGTACGCGAGGGTGGTCTTCCCGCAGCCCGACTCCCCTGCGAGACCGAGGATCTCGCCGCGGTGGAGGGTCAGCGAGACATCCCGGACCGCCTTGACGGGCGGATCGACCTCGTACTCGATCGAGACGTTCCTGGCGGTGAGCACGGCGTCGCTCATGCGGTGACCCCCTTCTCCTTCGCGGCCTTGCGCAGACGACGGGCCGCATCGGGCGCGTTGCGCAGCTTCGGGTTGATGACCTCGTCGATGGCGAAGTTGATCAGCGCGAGTCCCGCGCCGAGGATCGCGATCATGATGCCCGGCGGCACGAACCACCACCAGGCACCGCGGCCGAGGGCCTGACCGGACTGGGCGTCGTTGAGGATCGAGCCCCAGGTGATCGAGGAGTTCGGACCGAGGCCGAGGTACGACAGCCCCGCCTCGCCGAGGATGGCGAAGATGATCGCGAACAGGAACTGCGCGGTCAGCAGCGGGAGCAGGTTCGGCATGATCTCGACGAGGATCACCCGGAGGGACTTCTCCCCCGCCACTTTCGAGGCGTACACGTAGTCGCGGGTGCGGAGCGAGCGGGTCTGCAGCCGCAGCACGTACGCCGCGCCGGCCCACGAGGTGATGCCGAGGACGAAGGCCACGAGCTGCCAGCTGCGCTGCGGCACGAAAGACGCGATCACCATGACCAGCGGCAGTCCGGGGATGACGATCATGACGTTCGTCAGGAGAGCCAGGACGTCCTCCCGCCAGCCGCCGAGGTACCCGGCCAGGACGCCGAAGAGGAGGGACAGCACGATGGCGATGCCGCCGGCCGTCACGCCGATGAGCAGCGATCCCTGCGCCCCGACGGCGAGCTGCGCGAACACGTCGTTGCCGAGCTTGGTCGTGCCGAGCCAGTGCTCTGCCGACGGCGCGGCGAGAGCGGGGTTGTCGGTGCTGCGCGGGTTCTGCGTGAAGAACGGCGCGATGATCGCGAAGAGCACGATGGCGAGCACGAGCACGGAGCCGACGATGAACTTCGGCGACATGCTGGGCAGGATCCGGCGGCGCCGGCGCTCCTGACGCTGCGTGGCCAGGGCGACGGTGCCCTCGGGGGCGACGGTGGGAGGCTCCTCCACGAGGAGCGGGTTCTTCGTGTCAGACATTCTGGCGAGCCCTCGGGTCGATGAAGCCATAGACGAGGTCCATGAAGAAGTTGGCGACGAGCACCGTGAGGGTGATCACGAGGAACAGCCCCTGCATCAGCGCGTAGTCGTTGTTGGTGACGGCCTGGAACATGAGCTTGCCGACGCCCGGATAGGTGAACACCTGCTCCATGACGATGGAGCCGGCGACGACGAACCCGAGCGTGATCGAGAAGCCCGCGATCGACGGGATGGCCGCGTTGCGCGCGGCGTACGTCGTCATGATGCGTCGCGGCCGCAGTCCCTTCGCCTCGGCGGTGAGGACGTAGTCCTCGGCGAGCGTGGAGACCATCATGTTGCGCATGCCGAACATCCAGCCGCCCACCGAGCTGATCACGATCGTGATCGCCGGGAGGATCGAGTGCGCGACGGCATCCGAGAAGAACGCCCAGGTCGGCTCCGGGCCGTCCGGGAAGTCGAAGACGTCGTAGCCGCCGAAGATGGGGAACCAGCCCAGGCCCACGGCGAAGACGGCGACGAGGATGAGCGCCAGCCAGAAGTACGGGATGGACTGCAGCACGGTGGTCGCGGGGATGAGATGGTCGACCCAGGTGCCGCGCTTCCAGCCGGCCCACGCCCCGAGCACGACGCCGAGCACGAACGAGATCACCGTCGCGGTTCCGACGAGCACCAGCGTCCACGGGAGAGCACCCGCGATGAGCTCCGTGACCGGAGTGGGGAACTTCGTCACCGACACGCCCAGATCGCCCTGGAACATGCGCCCCCAGTAGGCGAGGTACTGCTCCCAGAGGGACGAGTCGTCTCCGCCGAGCAGGAGCTTGATGTTGCGGATGGTGGTCTCGGAGACCTCTCCGCCGGCCCGCTGCATCTTGGCGATCATGATGTCGGCGGGATCCCCCGGCATGAGCCGGGGAAGCAGGAAGTTGATGGAGATCGCGGCCCACAGCGTGAACGCGTAGAACCCGATCCTTCGTGCATAGAACTTCATGTCACCTGTCCTGACTTCCTACTTCCCCGACTCATCGACTCAGCCGGCGGGCTTGATCTGCGTCAGCACGTAGCCGGCCGCGATCGCACCCCAGGACGGCGGGAAGGCGTAGAGGTCTTCCTCCGTCGGCCAGCCCGTGTAGTCCTTCGTGTTGTAGAAGGTCTGCGTCGCGTTGATCACGAGCGGGATGTACGGCAGGTCGCGCACGATCTCGGACTGGATCGTGCCGTACAGCTCCTTCTTCTCCGCTTCGTCGTTCGTGCTGATCGCGGACTGGATGGCGGCATCCACCGTCGGGTTGCTGTAGCGGCTGAAGTTCCAGCGACCGGCCGGGATCTCCGTGCCGACGGGGCTGGTGGACTCGACCTCGGTGCCGCCGAACCAGTCACGGTAGATCTGGAACGGGTCGGCGACCGACGTGCCGACGACTCCGCCGACGATGAGCTGGAAGTCGCCGCCCTGTCGGGCGTCGGAGAACTCCTGCCACTGCACGGTCGACGCGGTCACCTTGATGCCCGCGGCCTCGGCCTGCTCGGCGATGAGCTTCGCGGCGTCGTTGTAGTCGGTCCAGCCGTCGACCGAGATCAGGCTGAGCTCGACCGGAGCGCCGTCCTTCTCGTAGATCCCGGAGGAGCCCTTGGTGTAGCCGGCGGCCTCGAGGATCTCCCCGGCCTCTGCGGCGTCCGCCTCCTGCGGGCTGACCTCGTTGGCCGGGTCGGCGAGCCACTTCTCGTCGCGCGGCAGCAGCGTGTACGCCGGCGAGATGTCGCCGGTCAGGCCGACGAACGCCTTGTCCTTGATGGTGGCGCGGTCGATGGCGACGTTCAGCGCCTGGCGCACCGCGACGTCGGTCTGCGGGCCCGTGCAGCCGAGCTCGGCGTTCGAGCAGGTGTAGAGGACGGTCGGGTCCTGCGGGGTGTTGATCCACTCGATCTTGCCGTTGCCCGTGACGTCGTCCGGGTTCGGGATGAACATGCCCGTCCAGTCGAGCTTGCCGGCGGCGAGCAGGTCCTGCGCGGTCTGGTTGTTGTCGACCGCGATGTACTGGACCTTCTTGACCGCGAGCTCGTCGGCACCGCGGTAGTTCTCGTTCGCGACCAGCGTGTAGGACTCGCTCGTCGTCTTGTCCACGACGTACGGACCGGAGCCGACGGGATCTTCGTTCGCGAAGTTCGCGAAGTCGGTGACGTCCTTCCAGATGTGCTCCGGGAGGATGTAGCTCGACCCCATCCGCTGGAACTCGGTCGTGTACTGGGCGGTGGCGTAGGTGAGGACGACGGTCGTGTCGTCGGTCGCCTCGGCCGAGACGAGTCCGTTGCCCTCGGGGTTGTTGGCCTCGTACGTGAAGGAGAAGACGACGTCGTCGGCGGTGAGCGGCTCGCCGTCGCTCCACTTCAGGTCGGGCTTGATCTTCACCGTGATCTGGGTGCCGTCCTCGTTGTACTCGAACGAGTCGCCGATCAGGCCGACGGGCTCGGCGTCCTGCGTCTTGTTGTAGAAGAACAGCGGCTCGTAGATGGGACCGAGCGCACCGTGGAGCACGGTGGGCGCGAACGGGTTGTAGTTCGCGGTGATCGGCGTCTGGCTTCCTGCCCAGACGCGGAGTGCGCGGTCGCCGTCGGCGTTGCCGCCGTCGTCGCCGCCTCCACCGCTGCCGCAGGCCGTCAGGCCCAGGGCGAGGACCGAGGCCCCCGCGACCGCCGTGAGCGCGATCTTGCGCTTTCCGTTACGGATCATTCTTCATTTCCTCTCGGTGCTGCACTGCAGGAGGGATTCTCCGGTTGGAGCCGAACCCCGGGCGGGGTTCACGGGAACCCCGGGAGGTGGCCTGCGGCCGCCCTCGAAGGGGTTTGTTAGGACAGTAACCTAACAAACCCACCCCGGGGGGACAAGCCTTCCCGCGGGCGGGAGATAACGTTTCGGACTCGACGTCTTCCCTCGTCATGGGCGCGCACTAAAGGTCCCGATGACACTAAGATCGAATCCGGAGGTTAAGGTGCCTATGACTCGAAGTGCGGACATCCGCGTCGCCGTCTCGACGGTGATCCTCACGCTGCGCCGCGGTGACGACGGTCCGCCCGTACTGGCGCTCCCCCTCGTCCGCCGCACCCGCGAGCCGTTCGCCGAGCGGTGGGCGCTCCCCGGCGGGTGGCTCACCCCCGAGGAGTCGCCGGTCGACGCCGCCGCCCGCACGCTCGCCGAGACGACCGGCCTCGCGCCCACCTACCTCGAACAGCTCTATGCCTTCGGCGCCGTCGACCGCTCCCCCACGCGGGTCGTCTCGATCGTGTACTGGGCGCTGCTGCGTCAGGACGACGTCGAAGCCCAGATCACCGCGCACCGGGCATCGGGCCGCGCGCCGGAGAACGTGGAGTGGTTCGATGTCGACGATCTGCCGGCGCTCGCCTTCGATCATCACGAGATCATCGAGTACGCGCTGTGGCGCCTGCGGAACAAGGTCGGGTACAGCCGCGTGGCCCAGGGCTTCCTGCCCGCCGAGTTCACGCTCGCCGAGCTCCGGGAGGCCTACGAATCGATCCTGGGGCGCGCACTCGACCCCGCGAACTTCCGGCGGCAGGTCGAGTCCGCCGGCAACCTGACCCGCACCGACCGCTTCCGGACGGGCAGTCACCGCCCGGCCCGCCTGTACCGCGACGACACCGATCTCGAGCTGGCCGACCGCGGTCCGCTCCGCCCGGAGGAAACGAGAACCCGATGAGCACCACCTTCGTCCCGATGCCCGCCGTCCCGTCGTCGGATCCGTCCGTCGACCACGCCATCCAGGCCATCGTCGGCGGGGTCTCCACCGACGCCACCTGCACGACCGACCTCGCCGTCGGCCCCTGGGACTTCGACACACGCCCCGGCTACGGACCCGGCTCCTCCATGGGCGATGTCATCCCCACCGGGGCTCCCCGGCAGGGAGAGCTCCCCGCGGCCTACCGCGAGGCCGGCGAGGCGGAGCTCCACCGACGCATCGAGGCGGCGAAAGCCGCGCTCGGAGATCGCGTGGTGATCCTCGGGCACTTCTATCAGCGCGAGGAGGTCGTGACGCACGCCGACGAGGTGGGCGATTCGTTCCAGCTCGCCACCGCCGCCACGATGCGGCCGGACGCGGAGGCGATCGTCTTCTGCGGCGTGCACTTCATGGCCGAGACCGCCGACCTCCTCTCGCGTCCCGACCAGGCGGTGATCCTGCCGAACCTCGCCGCAGGGTGCTCGATGGCGGATATGGCCGACATCGACCAGGTGGAGGAGTGCTGGGAGCAGCTCGCCGATGTGCTGGGAGACCTCGACACCCCGGACGCCGACGGCCGCGTGCCGGTGATCCCCGTCACCTACATGAACTCCTCGGCGGCGATCAAGGGCTTCGTCGGGCGACACGGCGGCATCGTGTGCACCTCGTCCAACGCCGCCACGGTGCTGGAGTGGGCGTTCGCCCGCGGCCGCCGCGTGCTCTTCTTCCCCGACCAGCACCTCGGCCGGAACACCGCGAAGGCCATGGGGGTGCCCCTCGACCGGATGCCGATGTGGAACCCGCGGCGAGCGCTCGGCGGCTCCACCGCGGAGGAGCTCGTCGACGCGCAGGTGATCCTCTGGCACGGCTTCTGCTCCGTGCACCGGCGCTTCACCGTGGCGCAGATCGACCAGGCCCGCGCGGAGCACCCGGGGGTCCGCGTGATCGTGCACCCGGAGTGCCCGATGGAGGTCGTCGACGCGGCCGACGAGGCCGGTTCCACGGAGTACATCCGCCGCGCCATCGCCGAGGCCACGGAGCCGACGACGTTCGCGGTGGGGACCGAGATCAACCTCGTGCGCCGCCTGGCCGCACAGTACCCGCAGCACCGGATCTTCTGCCTCGACCCGGTCGTGTGCCCGTGCTCCACCATGTACCGCATCCATCCGGGCTACCTCGCGTGGGTCTTGGAGGAGCTGGTCGTCGGCCGCACACCGAACCGCATCACGGTCTCCCCCGATGTCGCCGACCCGGCTCGCCTCGCGCTCGAGCGGATGCTGGCCGCCAAGCCGCCGGTGGCCGCCGGGGCACGATGAACGTCGTCGTCGTCGGCTCCGGTATCGCCGGGCTCACCGCCGCGCTGCACGCTCACGAGGCCGGGCACACGGTGACCGTCGTGACGAAGGGCGGCCTCGGGGGCGGATGCACGCCTCTCGCGCAAGGCGGCGTAGCCGGCAGCTACGGGCCCGGCGACAGTGCGGACGCCCATGCCGCCGACACGATCCGCGCCGGAGGGGGTCTGTGCGATCCGGCCGCGGTCGACGCGCTCGTGGCGGACGGCGCGGCCCGGATCGCCGAGCTCCTCGCCCGCGGCGTCACCTTCGACCGGACTCCGGGCGGAGCACTCGCCCGCGGGCGCGAGGCGGCGCACACCCATGCCCGCATCCTGCACGCCGGAGGCGACGCCACCGGAGCCGCGATCTCCGCGGCGCTGTGCGCAGCGGTGCGTCGCGGGCCCATCGCCGTCTGCGAGGGGACGATGCTCCTCGACCTCGTCGTCGAGGAGGGACGGGTCCGCGGGATCACGGTCCTCCGCGAGGGCGACACGACCGAGCTCCGCGCCGACGCCGTGATCCTCGCGACGGGCGGGGCGGGGCAGCTCTACGCGCACACGACCAATCCGCCGGAGGCGACGGGCGACGGCATCGCCGCGGCCCTGCGCGCCGGCGCCGCCGTCGCCGACCTGGAGTTCGTGCAGTTCCACCCGACCGCGCTTCCCGGCAGCCCCGTCTTCCTCCTCTCCGAAGCCGTCCGCGGCGAGGGCGCCGTGCTCCGCGACCAGGACGGGCGACGGTTCGTGTTCGACAGCCATCCCGACGGGGAGCTCGCGCCGAGGGATGTCGTCGCGCGGGCCATCGCCCGGCAGGCCGCCCGGCAGGGGGTGCCCGTGCACCTCGATGCGACGGCGCTGGGGGCGGACGCGCTCGCCCGCCGCTTCCCGACCATCGACAGCGTGACGCGCGCTCGCGGTTTCGACTGGTCCACGGAGCCCGTGCCGGTGACCCCCGCCGCGCACTACCTCATGGGCGGCGTCGTCACCGATCGGCACGGACGGAGCACGATCCCGGGCCTGTACGCCGTCGGTGAGACCGCCCGCACCGGGGTGCACGGGGCGAACCGGCTCGCCTCCAACTCGCTCCTCGAAGGGGCCGTGTTCGGGGCCAGGGCCGCCGCCGCGCTGGACGGACCGTGGCCCGCTGCCGTCGACATCACCCCATTTCCGTCACCGACCGACTCGGCGGACGCGGATGTCGCACCGGAGCCTCTCCCCCCGTTCGACCGCGCCGGGCTGCAGCGGTTGCTGTGGGACGAGGTCGGCCTGCACAGGACCGGATCGGGCCTGCAGCGCGCGCTCCGGATCGTGCGCGGATGGGACGTCAAGACGCCTCCCCCCTCCGACGTCCGCTCGCACGAGGACCGGAACCTGCTGCGGGTCGCCGAGGCCGCCATCCGCGCCGCCCTGGCCCGCCCCGTCTCGGTCGGCGCCCACCACCGCGACGACCACGCCCCCGCCGCACCGACCGCGGCACACGCACCGATCCTGGAGACCGCCTGATGCTCACCCGCGCCACCCTGCACCGCGTCGTCGGAGCCGCGCTGGAGGAGGACGCCCCCTGGGGCGACCTCACCAGCACCACCCTGCTCCCGGCGCAGACGACGGCCACGGCCGACCTCGTCGCCCGCGAGGACGGGGTCTTCAGCGGCGGCGAGGCCTTCGCCACCGCGTTCCTCCTCACCGATCCCGACGTCACGGTCGACCTGCACGTGGGCGACGGCGACGCCTTCACCGCCTCCGACGTGCTGGCCACCGTGACCGGACCGGCCCGCGCGGTCCTCACCGCCGAGCGCGTCGCCCTGAACCTCGTGCAGCGGATGTCGGGCATCGCGACCCTCACCGCCGCCTACGTCCGCGAAGTCGAGGGAACGCGGGCGCGCATCGCCGACACCCGCAAGACGACGCCAGGACTGCGGGCGTTCGAGCGGCACGCCGTGATGTCCGGCGGCGGCCGGAACCACCGGTACTCCCTCTCCGACGCGGTCATGGCGAAGGACAACCACCTCGCGGTGCTCCAGCGGTCCGGGCTCGACCTCGCGACGGCTCTTCGCGAGGCGCTCTCGCGGCTGCCGCACACGGCCCTCGTCGTCGTCGAGGTCGACCGTCTCGACCAGATCCCGGCGGTGCTCGACGGCGGTGCCCACACGGTGCTCCTGGACAACTTCTCCCTCGACGACCTGCGCGCCGGGGTGGCCCTCATCGGCGAGCGCGCCACCGTGGAGGCCTCGGGCGGCGTCGACCTGACCACCGTCCGCGCCATCGCCGAGACCGGGGTGGATGTGATCTCGGTCGGAGCCCTCACGCACTCCGCGCGGGCGCTGGACCTCGGACTCGACCTCCGGATCGACTGAGTCCGTGCTGTACCTCGATCACGCCGCGACCTCGCCGGTACGCCCCGAGGTGCGAGCGGCCATGGAGCCCTACCTCACCGCGGTGTTCGGCAACCCCGCCAGCCACCACACCGCGGGCGAGACGGCGGCGCGGGCGCTGGAGGAGGCCCGCACCAGGGTCGCCCGCGTCTTCGGGGCGCGGGTGGGCGACGTCGTCTTCACCGGCGGCGGCACGGAGGCGAACAACCTCGCCGTGAAGGGGATCACGCTGGCAGCGCTCGCCTCCGGGCGGCGGCGCGTCGTGGTGTCGCCCATCGAGCACGAGTCGATCCGGGAGTCGGCAGCGTACCTCGCCCGGTTCCACGGGGTGACGGTCGCGATGCCCGCGGTGGACGGGACCGGGCGGATCGGGCCGGACGCCCTGGACACGGTGCTCACCGACGACACGGCCGTCGTGTCCGTCGGACACGCGAACAACGAGATCGGCACCGTCCAGGACATCGCCGCGCTCCGCGAGGTCGTCCGTGCCCGCCGCGTGCCCCTCCACGTCGACGCCGTGCAGTCGGCCGGCTGGCTGCCCCTGCACGATCTGGATGCCGACGCCGTGTCGATCGCCGGGCACAAGCTCGGCGCTCCCAAGGGCACCGGGGCGCTCGTCGTCCGCGGACGCCTCCCTCTGGAGCCGCTCCTGCACGGTGGCGGCCAGGAGCGCGGACGGCGGTCCGGCACGGTGGACGTCGCCGGCGCGATCGGCCTGGCGACGGCGCTCGAGCTCGCGGAGCAGGAGCGCGCGGCCGCTGCGGCCCGAGCCGCAGAGGCCACGGCGCGCTTCATCGCCGAGGTGACCCGGCGGGTGCCCGATGCGACGCTGACCGGGCATCCCGTGCATCGGCTCCCCGCGACGGCGAGCTTCACGATCGCGGGTGTGAGCGGCGAGGCGGTGCTGTTGGAGCTGGAGCGCCGCGGGGTGATCTCGTCCAGCGGCTCCGCCTGCGCGGCCGGCAGCGACGAGCCCTCCCCCGTGCTGCTCGCCTGCGGCATCACCCCGGAGGTCGCCCAGACGGCCGTGCGGTTCACCTTCGGGCGCACGGCGCTCCCGGCGGACGCTCCCGAGCGCCTCGCCGCACTGGTCGCGGAGGCGGTCGCCGCCGTCCGCGGCTGACGGACGGCTCTAGACTCGGCGGAGTGACCGCCCCCACCCCGATCGTGACGCTGATCGTGCCAGGACGCGACATCGCCGCGTTCGCCCCCGCCGCTCTCGACTCCCTCCGCGCGCAGACGGACGAGCGGTGGCGTGCCATCCTCATCGACGACGGCTCCACCGACGACACGGGAGCGATCTTCGCCGACGCCGCCGCGAGGGATGCCCGCTTCACCGTGGTGCGGCATGAGGTCTCCGTCGGGCTCGGCGCCGCGCGCAATGTCGGCCTCGCACGGGTCGACACGCCCTTCACGGGCTTCCTCGACGCGGATGACGAGCTGATGCCGGACGCGCTGGCGACCCTCGTGGGCACGCTCGAGCGCACGGAGAGCGACTTCGCCGCCGGCGCCTACGTGCGGCTGCGTCCCCAGGGGCGAGGATACGTGCCCGGCCGCGTGCAGCCGTGGGTGGCCGCGGCGACCTCTCCGGCCCGCCTCGGCACCACTCTGGCGGAGCACCCGCAGGCCGTGTCGAACATCGTCGCGTGGTCCAAGGTGAGCCGCACGGAGATGTGGTCCGACCTGCGGTTCCCCCGAGGGGTGGCCTACGAGGACCAGGTCGTCGCGCAGACGATGTACACCCGGGCACGCGCCTTCGACGTGCTGCCGGACGTCGTGGTGCGCTGGCGCGTCCGAGCGGACGGCACCTCGATCACCCAGAGCAAGGCGCAGCTCCCCGTGCTCCGCGACTACCTCGCCGCGCTCCGCGGCGGCATCCGCGTGCTGCAGGAGGCGGGCGCACACGCCGCCGTGACCGCCCGGCTCGACCTCATCCTCGCGATGGACGTCGCTCCGCTCCGGGAGATCGCGGACACCCATCCCGATCCCGCCTACGCGGCGGAGGTCTCCGCGTTCCTGGCCGAGCTGCGTGCCCTTCCCGAGTTCGCCGACGCCCGCCCCGACCCCACCCTCGCCGCCGCCCTCGCGTGGTGAGCCCCGCCGGAAGGACCCCCGCATGACCGACTACCTCTCCTCGCTCTTCGCGCTCGACGGCCGCACCGCGGTCGTGACCGGCGGCAGCTCGGGCATCGGCCGCGGCATCGCGACGGCGCTCGCCCGGGCCGGCGCGGCCACGGTGATCGTCGCCCGCGGCGCGGAGCGCATCGCCGAGACCGTCGAGGAGCTGAACGCGCAGGGGTGCCGGGCCGCGGGCGTGGTCGGCGATCTGAGCACGCGCGAAGGCATCCATGCGGTCGCGGAGGCCGCGGCCGTCCCCTTCGGCGAGCCGGACATCCTCGTCAACTCCGCCGGCATCAACATCCGTCCGCCCTACGCCGAGATCACCGAGGCGGATTGGGACGCCACGATGACCGTCAATGCGCTCGCCCCGTTCCTCCTCGGTCAGCGCTGGGCGCAGGGCATGGCGGCGCGCGGCTACGGGCGACTCATCCACATCAGCTCGCAGCAGGCGCACCGCGCGTTCGTGGGCAGCGGAGTGTACGGTGCCTCCAAGGGCGCGGTCGAGTCGCTCATGCGCTCGGAAGCCGAGGCCTGGGGCGGCACCGGTGTGACGAGCAACTCCCTCGTCCCGGGATTCGTCCTCACGCCTCTGAACGCCCGCCTGCAGGAGGATCCCGCGACGATCGCGGCCCTCGCGGCCCGGACGATGATCGGACGCAACGGTCTTCCCGAGGACTTCGCCGCGGCAGCGGTCTTCCTCGCCGGTCCGGGTTCGGCCTACGTCACCGGCCAGTCGCTGTTCATCGACGGCGGGCTCTCCGTGCACTGACCCTCGCGGTCGTCACCCGTCGGTCGGGCGCGGCCGGGCGTCGGTGCTCGATGCCGTCGGCAGCGGGACGCCCGTCGTCAGCGCCACGACGGCATCGGCTGCGGCGGAATCCTCCGGCTCGCGATCCGCACGGCGCGCGGCGAGGCCGGCCTCGACGCCCTCCTCGACACCGCCCCGGATCGCCTCCTCCTCGGCCTCCGCTTCGATCTCCGCGTCGAGCACGCGCGACGCGGCCACCTGCTGCGCCGCCAGCTCGGCGTAGAGGCCGCCGTGCGCGAGCAACTCGGCGTGGGTGCCGGATTCCACGATGCGCCCGGCCTCCAGCACATGGATGAGGTCCGCCCCCATGACCGTCGACAGGCGGTGCGCGATCGACAGGGTCGTGCGCCCCTTGGCCGCCTCGTCGAGGGCCTCCTGCACCACGCGCTCGGACACGGTGTCCAGGGCGGAGGTCGCCTCGTCGAGCAGGAGCACCGGCGGGTCCTTCAGCAGCACACGGGCGATCGCGATGCGCTGCTTCTCGCCACCGGAGAGCCGGTACCCGCGCTCCCCCACGACCGTGTCGTAGCCCTTCTCGAAGCCCGCGATGATGTGGTGGATGTTGGCCGCGGTGCAGGCGGCGACCAGCTCCTCGTCCGTCGCGTCGGGCTTCGCGTAGCGGAGGTTCTCCCGGATCGTCGCGTGGAACAGGTAGGTCTCCTGGGAGACGATGCCCACGTCGTCGATGATCGACTCCTGCGTGAGGGTGCGCACGTCGGCTCCCGCGAACAGCACCGCGCCGCCCTTGGCCTCGTACAGGCGCGGTGCGAGGTACAGGATCGTCGTCTTGCCCGCACCGGAGGGGCCGACGAAGGCGACGTGCTGCCCGGGCTCGGCCACGAAGGAGACCCCGTGCAGGGTGGGACGCGAGTCGGCCGCGGCATCCGGATACCGGAACACGACGTCCTGGAACTCGATGCGTCCACGCGGCCCGGGGGCCTGCGCCACGGCGATCGCATCGGGGGCGTCGGTGATCTCGGGCACGAGGTCCAGGTACTCGAAGATGCGGGCGAACAGCGCCGACGAGGTCTGCAGGTCGAGCGAGACCCGCATGAGACCCATGAGCGGCATGAGCAGCCGCGCCTGGACCGTCGTGAAGGCCACGATCGTCCCCGCGGTGATCGCTCCCGTGCCGCCCGCGATGAGGTATCCGGAGACGAGGTAGATGACGGCGGGGACGCTGGCCATGATGACCTGGACGACCGCGAAGAAGCCCTGACCGCTCATCGCCCGCCGCACCTGGAGGCGCACCTGGTTGCGGTTCTCCTGCTGATAGCGCTCGGACTCGGTGCGCTGGCGGTTGAACGCCTTGGACAGCAGCATGCCCGAGACGCTCAGGGTCTCCTGAGTGATGGAGGTCAGCTCGGACAGCGACTCCTGGGTCTCCCCCGCGATGCGGGCGCGCACCTGTCCCACGCGTCGCTGCACGAGCACGAGGAACGGCATGAGCACGACGGCGATGAGGGTGAGGCGCCAGTCGATGAGGATCATCGCGACGAGGGAGGCGATCACCGTGACCGCGTTGCCGAGGATGCTGGTGACCGTGTTCGTCAGCACGCCCGAGACGCCGCCGACGTCGTTCTGCAGCCGGGACTGGATCACGCCGGTCTTCGTGCGGGTGAAGAAGCCGAGCTCCATGGCCTGCAGATGCTCGAACAGCCGCACCCGGAGATCGCCCGTGACGCTGTTGCCGACCGTGGCCGTGAGCCAGGTCTGTGCGACGCCGAGGACCGCCGAGAAGAGGAAGAGGCCGACCATCGCGCCGACGAGCACGCCGAGCAGCGAGAGGTGGGGGCCGCCGCCGTCGACGGGGAACAGCGCGTCGTCGAAGATGCGCTGCACGAGGAGCGGCGGGATGACCGCGATGCCCGCGCCGAGCACCACGAGGACACCGGTGAAGAGGATGCGCCACCGGTAGGCGCTGAACAGGGCGACGACCCGGGTGCCGAGTCCGTCGATCTTCGGAGCCTCCGCGTTGAGCCGACGCTGGGCGTCCTCGTCCACGCCGCGGAAACCGCCCCGCGGACCACCGCCCATCCCGCCCATGCTCATGGCGCCAGCGTACTCACCCCCCAGGACACCGGCTCCGCTGTCTCGGCGTTCAGCGATATCCCAGATTTCGGAATGAAATGTCCGTCCGACCCGTTACGCTGAATGACTCTCGCGAACTCTCGCACCTTCCTCTTCTCTCCGATGCCCTGGAGGCCGCCCATGTCTGCCGTCGATACCGGCTCCATCACGACGCCCCCCGCATCGAGCGGGGGCATCCCCCGCAAGGACATGCGGGTCATCTGGCTGCTGCTCGTCGCCGCCTTCGTCGCCATCCTCAACGAGACGACGATGGGCATCGCGATCCCGCACCTGAACACCGATCTCGGCATCCCGCCCGAGCTCGGGCAGTGGCTGACGAGCGCGTTCATGCTCACCATGGCGGTGGTCATCCCGACCACCGGCTTCATCCTGCAGCGCTTCACGACGCGACAGGTCTTCATCGCCGCGATGACGGCCTTCTCGCTCGGCACGCTCGTGGCGCTCGTCGCGCCCGGGTTCTCCGTGCTGCTCGTGGGTCGCGTGATCCAGGCCGCCGGCACCGGCATCATGATGCCGCTGCTGATGACGACGATCATGAACGTCGTGCCCGCGCAGTCGCGCGGCCGCATGATGGGTCGCGTCGGCCTCGTCATCTCGCTCGCGCCCGCCATCGGCCCCACGCTCGCGGGCGCCGTGCTCGACGCGTTCAACTGGCGCGCGCTGTTCGCGATCGTGCTTCCCATCGCCCTGATCTCGCTCGGCATGGGGGCGAAGTGGATGACGAACCTCGGCGAGACCCGCAAGGCTCCGCTCGACGTGCTGTCCATCCCGCTCGCGGCGCTCGGTTTCGGCGGCATCGTCTTCGGCCTCAGCCAGTTCGGCGGCGAAGGCGGTGCGGGCGGCACGACCGGCGTCATCGCCCTGGTCGTCGGCGCCGTCTCGCTCGCCCTCTTCGTCTGGCGCCAGCTCGTGCTGCAGCGGGTGGACGACGCGCTGCTCGACCTGCGCGTTTTCCGTTCGGCGAACTTCTCGCTGGCCGTCATCATCATGACGATCCTGGCGCTGTCGATGTTCGGCACGCTCACGCTGCTGCCGCAGTACCTGCAGAACGTCGCCGGACTCAGCGCTCTGGAGTCGGGCCTCATCCTGCTCCCCGGTTCGGTGCTGATGGGTCTCCTCGGACCGATCATGGGTCGCGTGTACGACGCGAAGGGCACCCGACCGCTGCTCATCCCCGGCACGATCCTCGTCTCGGCCTCGCTCTTCTTCTACTCGACGGTCGGCGAGCACACCGTGTGGTGGCTGCTGATCATCGTGCAGGCGGCCATGTCGGTCGGCCTCGCGATGTCGTTCACGCCCCTCTTCTCCTCGTCGCTGGGGTCGCTGCACCGTTCGCTGTACTCGCACGGCTCGGCCGTGCTGAACACGCTGCAGCAGGTCGGCGGCGCGGCCGGCGTCGCGCTGCTCACGGTCACGTACTCGGCCATCCTGCACGCCGGCGAGGACGAGGGCCTGTCGCGGGCGGTGGCGGGTGCCCCCGGTGCGCGGACGGCGTTCCTCATCGCGGCGATCATCTCGCTCGCCGCGGTCGCGCTCAGCCCCCTGGTGCGCAAGCCCGCCGACGACATCGGCGACGCGGCGCACGGCGGTCACTGACCGCGCAGAGACACCGACGGCGTCTGCTGCTCACCGCTCCTTCGGGGCGGGGATGTGGCAGACGCCGTTGCTGCAGTAGCCGGCGGCACCGCCGTCGAGCAGCTCGATCGCGCCCGGCAGCGGCTGCAGCCCGAGCGGCGCGTCCTGCCCGGTGCTCTCCTGCTTCGATTCGGTCATCCCTCGATCGTACGCCTGCCAGGAGCACCGGGCGCCGCACGCTCTTCTCTGGGAGGCGACAGCGGCGTATCGTTCCCGGCGGGGGGTGCACGCCCTCGCCGCGCGCCCCGGAGCCGAGGAGGCGCCATGATCATCCACCCGCCCGAACGGGCCACCGCGACCGGGCATGTCGCGGCGATGTACGAGAGCGACCTCGCCGATGACGGGATCGTGTTCGCACACACCCGGGCCATGGCCGTGAACCCCGAAGCCCACGCCGCCTTCGAGGCGCTCGTCCGCGCGGTCGTCCCGTCGATCGGCGTGGGAGTCTACGAAGCCGCGACCCTCGGTGCGGCGCGGGCCCTCGGTTCCGCGCACTGTCTGCTCGCCCACGGCCGCCGCTCCCTCCGCGCGGGAGTCGTCGACGAGGCGGGACTCGCCGCCTTCGCCGCCGGAGACGACCGCGGTTTCACGGAGCAGGAGCAGGTCGTGATCCGCTTCGCCGCACGCCTGTCGACGGATCCGTCGGCGATGACCGATGCGGACACGCAGGAGCTGCGCGAGGCGGGGTTCAGCGACCGGCAGATCGTGGACATCACCCTGGCGGCGGCGGCGCGCAACTACTTCAGCAGGGCACTGCTCGCGCTGGCCGTCCCCGTCGAGGAGGTCTCCGGGCTGGATCCCGCTCTCGCCGCGGCGCTCACGCACGCCTCCGCGGCCGAGCCGCCAGGTGATCGATAGGCCGCTCCCCTTAATCTGGACGGATGCTCCGACGATCCCTCGCCCGCGTGTACTGGGCCGTCAGCCGGTGGACCCTCGTCGCCGACGCCACCCCCACGCGTCCGACCGTCCTGATCGGCGCCCCGCACACCTCGAACTGGGACTTCGTGCTCATGCTCGCGATCGCCTGGCGGCTGGGCATCGAGGTGCACTGGCTGGGCAAGAAGAGCCTGTTCCGCGGCTGGCGCGGCCCGGTCATGCGCGGCCTCGGCGGCATCGCCGTCGACCGGGCGGATCCGGCACGCATCGTCGGCGAGGTCGTGGACCAAGTGCACGCCGGGACCGTGTTCGGCCTCGTCGTCACCCCCGACGGCACCCGCGGCGGCAACGAGTACTGGAAGAGCGGCTTCTACCGGATCGCGCGTGCCACCGGCATGCCGGTCACCCTCGGCTTCGTCGACCGCCACACGATGACGACCGGCCTCGGGCCGACGATCGACCTCACGGGAGACGTGGCCGCCGACATGGACCGGATCCGCGCGTTCTACGCCGACAAGCACGGCGTGCGTCCGGAGCGCCGCACGGAGCCGCGGCTGCGCGAGGAGACGGCCGAGCGGCCGGAGGGCTGACGCCTCACTCCTCCGCGGGCGCGTGGTCTCGGGCGTACGCGAGGTCGTCGTCGGACAGCGACTCGATCATTCCGACCACCGCTCCGGTGATCTCCCTGATCTCCTCGCGGACGTCCTCATCGAGGTGCCGCGAGCCGCTGCCGATGACCGCTCGGCGCGCCTCGTCGGACAGCTCGGGCCACCATTCGTCGATCGGGGGCAGCGTCATCCGGGGTCCTTTCCTGAGGCGTCTCCGCCGGGCCGCGCAAGGTCCTGGACAGCGGCGGATCGTGCCCACGAGACTATCGCCATGAGAGCAGAACCCCGTGGCGCCGCGGACGAGCGCGACGACCGCGACGACGGCCGCGACGAGACCCCGAACGAGCGCGCGGACCGCAACTGGGAGGAGCTGCTGCAGGAGCTGCGGGTCATGCAGACCGGCACCCAGATCCTCACCGGATTCCTTCTGGCGGTGGCCTTCCAGCCGCGCTTCACCGACATGGACGAGTTCCAGCGCGATTTGTACGTCGTCCTCGTGGCCCTCGCCGCTCTCGCGACGATCCTCGCCCTCGCCCCCGTCGGCATCCACCGGGCCCTGTTCGGCAGCCGGCTGAAGCCCGAGCTCGTCCGGACGGCGGCGCGGCTGGTGAAGATCGACCTGTTCGTGATTGGCGCCCTCACGATCGGCGTCACGACCCTCATCATCGACTTCACGGTCAGCCGGACCGCCGGGATCATCGCGCTCGTCGCGTCCCTCATGCTCGTGGTCGGACTATGGATGGCGCTGCCCGGCCTGCTGCGGCGCGCCCGAGCGCGGGCGCGATCACACGACGGACCGCCGCCCCCGTCGGCGTGAGCGCGACGAGGGCGGCGGTCGGACAGCGGGTCGATCAGCGACCGGCGGGGCTGCGGTTCTCCGCGCTCACCATCCAGGCGAACTGCTCCAGCCGCTCGATGACGGCGTGCAGCAGATCGGCGGACGTCGGGTCCTCCTCGTCGACGGCGTCGTGCACGTCGCGCATCGTCCCGACCGCGGCCTCGAGGCGCGCGGTCACGAGGTCGATGGTCTCCGTCGTGGACACCTCGCCGGTCGGGAACTCCGGCAGCGTGGTCGTCTTCGCGATCGTGGCGCTGCGGCCGTCGGGGACGGCGTGCAGCGCGCGCATGCGCTCCGCGATGGTGTCGCTGAACGTCCGGGCGTCCTCGATGATCTCGTCGAGCTGCCGGTGGGTGTCGCGGAAGTTCCGTCCGACGACGTTCCAATGCGCCTGCTTGCCCTGCAGCGAGAGCTCGAGCAGATCGACGAGCACGGCCTGCAGGTTCGCCGCGAGGGTCGGGGATGCCGTGAACCCCTTCTCCGCGTTCTGCTGGCGCGTGGTCTTGACGCCGGCCTTCGCCGCCCCGTCCTTGCTGCGGGAGCTGCTGGTCTTCTTGGACTTCGTGTCTGCCATGGTGTGACCTCCTGCCGTCACGGTAACCCCGCCACGCGGCCGATTCGAGGGGGTTGACACCCACCGGGCGCACCCCCGAACGTGAGGGAGGCGACACGGCCATCACGAGAGGCGGAACGGTGGGAACAGCAGCACAGGAGGATCGACCCGAGGTGGTCATCGCCCCTCTGACCGCGGCGGATGCCGGCGAGGTGCTCACGATCCAACGGGCGGCCTTCGTGTCGGAGGCGGCGATCTACGGGAGCGTCGACATGCCGCCGTTGACCCAGACGCTCGCCGAGATGGAGGCCGAGCTCACGTCGGAGCGCAGCCTGGGTGCCCGGATCGACGGCCGCCTGGTGGGAGCCATCCGGTTCGTCGAGGACGACGACCTGCTCCTGATCGGACGGATCGCGATCGCCCCCGACATGCAGGGCGAGGGCATCGGCCGGAAGCTCCTCGAGGCGGCGGAGCAGGCCTCCGACGCCCGCGAGTCCGAGCTCTTCACCGGAAGCCTCAGCGAGGCGAACATCCGGCTGTACGAGTCCTGCGGATACGAGGAGCGCGAACGGGTGCCGCAGGGCGACGGCACCGCCCAGGTCTTCCTCCGCAAGCGGCTGCGAGGTTAAGGGCATCGCCCCCGTCGGCGCAAGGGGGTCGAGGGGATCCGGGGCGATGGGGAATCGTAGCCGGGACATGTCGCGACCGCGTCATGCCCCAACCGGAAAGGAGAGCTCGTGCTCACCCTCACCGACAACGCCACCGCCATCGTGTCGACCCTTGTGAGTCGACAGAACGACGCGCCGGCCGCCGGGCTGCGCATCCACACCGCCGAGGCGCAGGACGATTCGGGCGCGGCCCGGCTCGCCGTCGCCGTGACCGCCGACCCGGAGCCCGCCGATCAGGTCGTCGAGCTGTCGGGCACGCGCCTGTTCCTCGACGAGGCCGCCGCCTCCGCGCTCGACGACAAGGTCCTCGACGCGGGCGTGGACGACGAGGGCTCCGTGTCCTTCGCCGTGCTCCCTCAGGTCGCCTGAGACCTCAGACTTCGGACGCCGCGGCCGCCCCGGCCGCGGCGTCCGTCCGTCTCCGAGCACGCTCTGATAACGAGGTCCGCGCCTTCGGGGCACCCGGCCGCAAACGCCTCTAGCATCGGAGCATGCGACGACCTGCTTCTCTTCTTCTCGCCCTTGCCGCCACCGCGCTCGCGGTGACGGCCTGTGCTCCCGCGAACTCGGCCGAGCCGTCCGCGTCTCCTCGTCCCTCGGAGACCACCAGCGCATCGCCGACGCCGACGGAGACCACGTCCGCGCAGATCGTGGTGACGCTGGACGGTCTGACGGTCACCGGCGCGGAAGACCGGAGCGCCGATTACACGGACGCCGCCGCCCTTCTCGAGCTCCTCCAGGAGGTCACCGGCCAGCTTCCCGAGCCGGAGAGCGTGGAGATCTTCCCCGGCGAAGCCTCCACGCTGGAGGCGTACGACTGGGAGGGCCTGCGCGTCCTGGCCGACAGCACCGGCGAGGCCCCGGCGAGCGTCTCCGTCACCGCGGCCGAGGTGGCGGGCCTCCCCGTCGTCACCGAGGACGGATTCCGCGTCGGCAGCACCCGCGCCGAGCTCCGCGCCGCCGATGCCTGGGCGCTGACGGATGCGGAGGACCCGGAGACGGCGAGCGAACTCGGGCTCGGCGGCCGCGAGGTGCCGGACACCGAGTCCCTGACCCGCCCGGGCTCCACCGGGATCATCTACACGATGTTCGTGCTCGACGGCGACACCGTCACGCAGATCATGGTCCCCGCGAACGACTTCAGCGACCTCTGACCCGCGGCGTCACCCTCAGTCCCAGTCCAGGTACTCCTCGAGCACGACGGCCGTCTCGATGGGGTGCGTCATCGGGAAGAGGTGATCCCCGCCCTCGACAACCTTGATGCTGGCGCGCTCCGGAGCCGTGGCGCGCAGGCTCTCGGCGTTCGCGGGCGGGGTGACCTCGTCGGCCGTCCCCTGGATCAGCAGCACCGGGATCACCGGGGCGAGGGGCGTCTCCACGTCTTCCACGCCGAGGAGTGCGAGACCGTTCACGCGCTCCGGATGAGCCAGCGCGAATGACCGTGCGATCGTGCCGCCGACGCCGTGTCCGCCGATCCACGTGTCGCCGAGGCCGAGGTGGTCGATGACGGCGAGCGCGTCCGCGACGCGGTCGTCGATCGAGATGTCGGCGTCATCCGCGCGATGACCGATCCGCACCACGTGGAATCCGGCCTCCTCGGCGAGGTAGTGACCGACCACTCCGAGCACGTCGGCGGCCAGGCCGCGCTCCTGGATGAGCACGAGCTTGACCGGCCCGTCACCCTCGTCGACGAAGGGGATGGCGCGGCCCTCGGGCTCGAAGATCTGGGTGTCGGTCATCGGCGTCGTTCTCCTCAAGCCGTCGGTGTCAGGTTCGCAGGCGTCGTCCGCGCCGGGCTCCTGCGACCGGGCACCGGGCGGTGGCGCCTGCGTCCAGCGTAGCCCGCCGGGGGACGAGCCTCCTCCTCGCATCCCCCGGCGGAGTCATGAGGCGGCGGCGAGCTCGCGCCACAGATGCGCGAGCGTCGCGGCGCCGCGGACGAGCATGCGCAGATCGATGCTCTCGTCGCTCGCATGCCAGTGGTCTTCGGGCAGACCCGTTCCGAGGAAGACGACCGGGGCATCGAGTTCCCGGGACAGCAGCTCGGCCGGCCCTCCCCCGGCATTGCCCATCCTCCCCTTGGATCGGTCGGCCGTACCCGAGGGCGAGAGCGCGCTCCAGCGCCTCCCGGTGCCGCCCCGGAGGAGAGACATACGGCTCCTGCGCGATGTCCTCGTCGACCTCGAGAGGGTACGTCGCCTCCGGGGGCATGACGTCGGCGATGAAGGCGCGGAGCGCGTCGGCGACGTCATGGTTGCGCTGGTCGGCGACGGTCCGGATGCTCAGCGAGGCCATGGCCTCCCGCGGAATGACGGAGCGCTCGATGCCCTCCGGGTCACCGGCGAGCAGCGAGATCACCTCGATGGCCGGGCGCACCCACAGGCGCTCCTTCGGGGTGAACCCCTTCTCCCCCACGATGACCCTCGTCTCGGTGCGCCGCGTCCACTCGTCGGGATCGAACGGCAGCGCGTCGAGCTCCGCGGCCCGCTCGTCGCTGAGCGGAGCCACGCCGTTGTGGAAGCCGGGGATCGCGATGCTCCCGTCTTCGGCGTGCAGCTGCGCGAGCACGCGGGACAACACCAGCGCGGGGTTCACCGTCACGCCCGACGCGGCACCGCTGTGCACGTCCCGGTCGGGGCCCTGCACCGTGAGGGTCGCCGTGAGCGTCCCGCGCATGGTGGTGACCGGGGCCGGGGAATCGACCTCCCACTGGAGGGTGTCCGAGAACACCACGAGGTCGCACGCGAACCGTGCGGGGTCTCCCTCCAGCAGCCCCTGGAGGTGAGGCGAGCCGATCTCCTCTTCGCCGTCGATGAGCAGCTTGAGGTGCACCCCCGCATCAGGTCCGTCCGCGGCGGCGAGCGCGCGCTGGGCCCAGACGTGCGCGAGCGCCTGGCCTTTCGCGTCCGACGCACCGCGACCGTAGAGCCGCCCGTCGCGGAGCACCGGAGTGAAAGGCGCCGTCTCGCTCCACTCCTCCGGCTTGGCGTGGCGGACGTCGTGGTGTGTGTAGACGAGGACCGTCGGCGCTCCCGGCGCGCCCGACCGCTCGGCGAACACGGTGATCGCGTCAGCGACGGTCCTGCCGCCGCGGAAGGCACATGGGCATCCGGACCGACGCCGGACGGACATGGCGAGTTCAGCTACCACGAGGGCCCCACGACCACGGCCGAGATGCCTCCGCCCACCCACCCCGACGCGCGCTTCTACGGCACGACCGAACTGCCGAACGTCGTGGAGAAGGTGGCCGGCGCCGCGCAGGACGCGCTCCACAAGGAGTGAGATGCCGCCATCGGTCTCGCGGAAGGGGCGATCGCCGCGCACACGCGCACGGCGGCCGCCCCTCGACGCCCAGGTGGTCGTCGTCACCGGCGGCTCCCGCGGCATCGGCCGGGAGGCGGCCCTCGGCTTCGCGCGAGCGGGGGCATCCGTCGTCCTGCTCGCCCGCGGTGAGCAGGCGCTGACCGAGACGGTCGAGGAGATCGCCGCGGGAGGCGGGGACGTCCGCGGGATCGTGTGCGACGTCTCCGACCGCCTGGCGGTGCAGGACGCGGTCGACCAGATCACGCACGCGTTCGGGCGGATCGACACCTGGGTCGGCAACGCGGGCGTGCTCCTCTATGCCCCGGTCGCCGACACCTCGCCCGAGGAGTTCCGTCGCGTCCTCGACATCAACGTCATCGGACAGCTCAACGGCGTCCAGGCGGCACTGCCGGCGCTCCGGCGTTCGGGAGGGACGATCATCGTCGTGAGCTCGGCCGAGGCCGTGGTGGCGATGCCGTGGCATGGCGCGTATGCCGCCTCCAAGCACGCGCTGGAAGAAGCGATCGACGCGCTGCGCCGTGAACTGCGTGCCGAGCGCGCGCCAGTCACGATCACGGTGGTCCGACCCGCCGTCATCGACACACCGATCTACCGTCATGCCCGCAGCCGGATGGCGTTTCGGCCGAGCGGGCCGCATCCGCATTACCGTCCGCGGTCCGTGGCACGAGCGATCCTCCATGCCGCCGTGCACCCCGCACGCACCATCCACGTCGGTGGCGGCGCTCTCCTGCTCACCGGGGTCCAGCGCGTCACGCCGGGCGTGCTCGATGCCGCCCTCGGCCGGTTCGGTCCGCGGATGATGCGCACGGCCGACGCCGCTCCGGCGCAGTTCGGGAACCTCGTCGCTCCGCTCCGCGACACCGACCAGCGCGGCGGGCTGCCGCACCGCGGACGCGGCAGCGTCAGCACCTGGGCACGGGTGCACCCGGGGTGGCGGACCGCAGCGGTCGTCGCCCTCCTCGGCGCGGTGCTCTCGCCCTGGCGCCGCTCGCGTCGCCGACCGCCTACCTGACCGGGTCGACGCGGCGCAACTCCCTCGTGCCGGTGCATCGGTGCGGATACCGTCGAGGCACACGGTCTCCGGCAGAAGGGAACTCCATGCTCCTCGGCATCCTCAGCTCCTCCGCGGACAGAAGCCTCGGGGCCGGGGCGCGCCGATGACGGCGTGCTTCACGGTCGAGCCGTGGGCCGTCGGCATCGAGAGCGTCGACACGGCCCATCTCGCGCAGGAGGAGTCCGTCTTCGGTCTCTCCAACGGCCACATCGGCTGGCGGGGCAATCTCGACGAGGGCGATCCGCGGGGTGTGGCGGGCAGTTACCTCAACGGCGTGTTCGAAGAGCATCCGATGCCGTATGCGGAGGACGGATACGGCTACCCCGAGACGGGGCAGACGGTGATCAACGTGCCGAACGGGCAGCTCATCCGCCTGCTGGTCGGCGACGAGCCGTTCGACGTCGAGCACGGGACCGTCCATGCGCACACCCGCCGCCTCGACCTGCGCGAAGGCACCCTCCACCGGGAGGTCGACTGGGAGTCAGCGGAGGGACGTCGGGTGCACATCAATTCGACCCGTCTGGTCTCCCTGGGACACCGGTCGCTGGCGGCCGTGCGCTACCGCGTGCAGGCGCTCGACGCTCCGCTCGCGGTCACCGTGCTGTCCGAGGTGCTCGCGAACGAGCCGCTTCCCGTGACCCATGACGATCCGCGGGTGCAGGAGCTCCTCGCCCGTCCGCTGGAGGCCGTCGCGGCATCGGAGCGCAGGGCGCGGAGCACGCTGTTGCACCGCACCCGCCGCAGCGGTCTGCGTGTGGCGGTGAGCGCGGACCATCTCGTGCAGATCTCCGGAGAGGGGACGCCGGAGGTGACGACCGAGGTGGACGACGATCTGGCGCGCACGCGCATCCGCGTCGACCTCGCCCCCGGCGAGGAGCTCGAGGTCGTCAAGGTCGTCGGACACGAGTGGTCGGCGTCCCTCGCACCGCAGACGCTGCGTGACCGCGCGGAGGAGGCCGTGGAGGAAGCGGCTCGCCTGGGGTGGGACGCGCTCGTGGCGGAACAGCGCGCCGTCCTCGATCGGTACTGGGAGTGCGGCGACGTCCGTCTCGAGGGCGATGCCCGGCTGCAGCAGGCCGTGCGCTTCGCGCTGTTCCAGGTGTTCCAGGCGTCGGCGCGCGCCGAGGCTCGATCCGTGCCGGGCAAGGGTCTCACCGGCTCGGGCTACGAGGGCCACACATTTTGGGACTTCGAGGCGTTCGTGCTCCCCGTGCTCACCTCGACCGCTCCGGATGCCGCGCTCCAGGCACTGCGCTGGCGTCATGCGACGCTGGATCACGCCAGGGAGCGGGCGCGCACGCTCGGCCTGCGCGGCGCGTCCTTCGCCTGGCGCACGATCGACGGACGCGAGAGCTCCGGGTACTGGCCCGCGAGCACGGCGGCCTTCCACATCAACGCCGCCGTCGCGGGTGCGGTGATGCACTACGTCCGCACGACGGGCGACCAGGACTTCGAGCGGGAGGCGGGCACGGAGATCCTCGTCGAGACCGCGCGCCTCTGGCTGTCCCTCGGGCGCCGGGACGACGACGGCGGCTTCCACATCGACGGGGTCACCGGGCCCGACGAGTACACCGCCGTGGTCGACGACAACGTCTACACCAACCTCTCCGCCCGCCGGAACCTCCGCGGAGCCGCGGCAGCCGTCCGACGTCATCCGGACGTCGCCGCCCGCCTCGGCGTGGACGACGACGAGATCTCCGCGTGGGAGGCCGCCGCCGACGGCATGACCGTGCTCTACGACGAGGAGCGGAAGGTGCACCCGCAGTCGGCGGGGTTCACCGCGCACGCCCGGTGGGATTTCGACGCCACCGGCCCCGACGACTATCCGCTGCACAGTCACTTCCCCTACTTCGACCTCTATCGCAAGCAGGTGCTGAAACAGGCCGACCTCGTGCTGGCGCTCTACACCGCGCACGAGGAGTTCACGTGGGAGGAGAAGGCCAGGGCGTTCGCCTACTACGACGCCCTCACCGTGCGTGACTCCTCGCTCTCCGCGGCCGCGCAGGCCGTGATCGCCGCCGAGGTGGGTCATCTCGAGCTCGCATCGGCGTACCTCGCGGAGCTCGCCGCCCTCGACCTGGACGACCTCCACGGCAACACGGACGAGGGACTGCACATCGCGGCGCTCGCCGGCATCTGGACGGGGGTCACGGCCGGCTATGGAGGCATGCGGGAGGGCGACGACGGTCTGTCCTTCCGACCGCAGCTCCCGGACGGCGTCACCCGTCTCGCGTTCGGGGTGCGGCTGCACGGCTGCATCCTTCACGTCGACATCACGCCGGCGGAGACGACCTACCGGCTGAGCGCGGGCGAACCGGTGACGATCCGGCACGCGGGCGAGGAGCTCGTCCTGCATGCCGGCGTTCCGTCGAGCCTGCCGACGCCGGACCGCGTCGAGCCGATCACCCCGACCCCGGTGCCGCCGCGCTGGCGGGAGCCGGGACGACCGCGCGCCGGCGACTGAGGCGGCGTTCGGTGCGTGTGCCATATCGAGGCGGGTCAGCGCAAGGCCCGCGGCGATGTCGGCCGCCCGCCGTAGTGTGGAGCCGTGCCTGATTCCCCCCACCCCGCATCGGATGTCCTCTGGGCGTGCGTCGAGGACGGCTTCCATGTCGGAAGCCGCGGCGGAGACTTCCTCGGCTACGTCGACCGTCAGCCCGACGGCCGCTTCGCCGCGTTCTCCGCGTCCGCGCAGCCGCTCGGTCTGCACGCCACGTTGAGCGACGCGACCACGGAGGTCGTCGCCCACGCCGGCCCCTCGGAGGGCGACGCCGCCCTCGGCGCTCCGGAGCTGGTGCAGGGGTGACGGCGGCCAGGGCCGACGGGCTGCTCCGCCTCGTCTACACCAGCACGGCGGCGCAGCCGTTCCGGGAGACCGCTCTGGAGCAGCTGCTCGAGCAGTGCCGCCGGTCGAACGCGGCCCGCGACATCACGGGCCTCCTCCTCTTCCGCCAGGGACGCTTCCTCCAGGTCCTCGAAGGACCGGTCGAGGCCGTGCGCCGACTCGTCGACGCGATCGCCGACGATCCGCGTCACCGCGCGATGCGCATCCTGCTGGAGACGCCGATCACCGCCCGGCTCTTCTCCGACTGGTCGATGGGCTATCGGTCGTTCCGCACGGGGAGCACCGCCGCCCCCACGGGCTTCCGCGACTCCTTCGACGACCTCGTCGACGGCGCGGACGACTCCACGATGGAGCGCGCCCTGTTCGAGCTCACCCTGTGGTTCCGCACCCGCTCCGGCGCTGCGGTCCCGATTCCGGCCGCGAGCGACGAGGGTTCCTCCCTCCGGGTATGAGCGGGCCCGCGGGCGGACCGGAGCCGTCGCTCATCCAGCAGCGCATGGCGCTGGAACGGCGGCGGAACTGGGGCGTCTACGCGATCGTGTTCTCCTCGGTGATGACGGTCGGCTGGACGGTCGCGTTCCTCCTCGATGCGCCCGCCGGGTTGTGGCGCGTTCTCAGCATCATCGTGTTCGCCGCCGGGATCGTCGTCGGTATCGTCGAGACCCGCCGCGCGAGGCGCGCGCTCCGCACGTTCGAGGATCGGCATGGGCCGGACGCGGGTGTACGGCGCTGAGCCGTCCCACGTCAGCGACCGAGACCGATGCTGAAGCCGCCCGAGAACAGCACTGCGCCGAGGCCCACGACGGCCAGGCCGACCAGGAGCACCCACGCGACAGCGCGGACCCCGCTCCGCCCGTGGCGCGATCCGGACGTGAGAAGCAGGACGGCCGTCGGCACGAGCAGCAGCCCGCCGAAGAGGAGGGCCGGGGCGACACGGACGTCCGACGTGGGGCAGGGGAAGGCGAGGGCGCACACGGTCGGCACTCCCTGAGCCAGCCAGAGGAGCAGCCACGTCACGAGCACGACGACGACCGCCGGCAGGGCTCTCCGCAAGAGCCGCGGTCGACTCGTCTCTGCCTGCTGCACCCCACCACTCTCCCAGGCGAACCGAGTGGGATCCAGACCTCGCTCCGGCCGCGGGTTCGGCGGACTTAGGAGAAGAGCTGGCGCAGCGCGTCGGGGTCCCCGGCGTCGACCACCTTCTGGATGGCCTCGATGGTGGCGGGGTCGGTGAACATGCCCGCCAGGGTGTCGTTCCAGATCGCACGCACGCCGTCGATGTCGCCCGCGTCGACCGCGAGACCCGCCGCGGTCATGGCGTTCTGGTAGGGGATCTGTGCGAATCCGGCCTCGGCATCCAGTGGGCTGAAGTACGGCACCCAGGGCGAGTCGGGATCCGGGGTGAGCCAGAGCACCTGCCCCGGGGAGAGATCGCGCACGTGATTCAGCAAGGCGAGGGACGGGTAGGCGCAGAGCCGTTCGGCGATCACCGCCTCGACGTCGCCGGGCGCGACAGTGTACGTCACGACATGACCGTCGTCATCGAGGGTCACCTCCCCCTGCGCGAACTCCCTGGCGCCGAGGTCGACGAGCGGCTGCCGACGCTCCCACCGCCAGTCGTCGGTGTAGCTGACGACCTCGGACATCCGGACGCAGCGGTCCGTCGTGGTCGGCTCCGGTGCCCCCGCCGTCACGGGCTCGGGCTCGGGCTCGCGGGTCGCGGGCGGGGATGGAGCACTCGACGTGTCCCCGGCTCCTTCTGCGCCGCACCCGACCAAGAGCAGGGCCACCACCCCCACGGACGCGAGCGCTGCCGTTCGTGCTGTCGATCGAGACATCGCCCGCCTTCCGATAAGCCGGAACCTATCAGTCGTCGAAGCGGAACTCCACTCCGTCACGTCCTGCATCATGATCATCGAGGAAGACGGTCCCACGAACCTCACATCCAATGGCGGCGAGGTCCGTGATCAGGCTCGCATTGACACCTTCGTCGTCGCCCGTTGAACGTGCGGTCACGTCAAGAAGCCACGTCGTCCGCTGAGAGGTCAGATACCGGGCTTGTACGCTCGTCCTGCTCGGCCGGACCGGGTCTGTTCGCCGATGTTCGCAGCTTCGGTGGGTTCGAGCCGGAGCGAGGCGGTGATCTCCGCGACAGTGCGCGACTCGCTGTAGATCGCCAGCGTTGCTCTGTCGTGATCGATCATCGCTCTCCGAATACCTAGTTGTTGAAGCGGAACTCCACAACGTCGCCGTCCTGCATGACGTAGTCCTTGCCCTCCAGGCGCGCCTTGCCCTTCGCACGGGCTTCCTGCACGGAACCGGTCTCCACGAGGTCGTCGAACGACACGATCTCGGCCTTGATGAAGCCCTTCTCGAAATCGGTGTGGATCACGCCGGCGGCCTGCGGGGCCTTCGATCCCTTGGGGATGGTCCAGGCGCGGGCCTCCTTGGGGCCGGCGGTGAGGTAGGTCTGCAGACCGAGCGTGTCGAAGCCGATGCGGGCGAGCTGGTCGAGGCCCGACTCGTCCTGTCCCGTCGAAGCGAGGAGCTCGGCGGCGTCCTCGGGGTCGAGGTCCTTGAGCTCGGACTCGATCTTCGCGTCGAGGAAGATCGCCTGCGCCGGCGCGACGAGGGCGGCGAGCTCCGCCTTGCGGGCGTCGTCGGTCAGCACGGACTCGTCGACGTTGAAGACGAAGATGACGGGCTTGACGGTCAGGAGCCCGAGTTCGCGGATCGGCTCGAGGTCGAGGCCGCTCGTGGAGAGCAGGATCCCGCGCTCCAGGGCGTCCTTGGCGGCCTTCGCGGCTTCGAGGACCGACGGGTCGATCTTCTTGCCCCGCACCTCCTTCTCGTACCGCGTGATCGCCTTCTCGACGGTCTGCAGGTCGGCGAGCATGAGCTCGGCGTTGATGGTCTCCATGTCCGACGCCGGGTTCACGGCACCGTCCACGTGCACCACGTCGTCGTCGGAGAACCCGCGCACCACCTGGGCGATCGCGTCGGCCTCGCGGATGTTCGCGAGGAACTGGTTGCCCAGCCCCTCCCCCTCGCTCGCCCCGCGCACGATGCCGGCGATGTCGACGAACGACACGGCGGCGGGCAGGATGCGCTCGCTCCCGAAGATCTCCGCGAGCTTCTGGAGCCGCGGGTCGGGAAGGTTCACCACGCCGACGTTCGGCTCGATCGTCGCGAACGGATAGTTCGCCGCGAGCACGTCGTTCTTGGTGAGAGCGTTGAAGAGGGTGGACTTGCCGACGTTGGGCAGGCCGACGATTCCGATAGTGAGAGCCACGGGGTATGAGTCTACCTGCGCCGCTCTCCCCCACCTCACCCTCGCGAGGGCAGGCACCCACGCAGGGTCAGGCGGCAGGGTGGGAAAAGTGCCTGATGCGGCGCGGACGCCTGTTCAGTCGCGGACCGCGCGGAAGGCCCTCGTCACATAGGGCACCTCGATCACACCGTTCCCGCGCAGACCGAGCTCGTCGAACAGGGCGTCCATCTCGCGGCGGATCCGCGCCTTCTCGGCCTCGTCGGCGGTGATCACGGCGCTGCGGGAGGCGGCCATACGATGCAGGAGCTCCCGCGTCATGGGGCGCGACCATTCCCAGCGCTCCTGCGCCAGAGCGCCGAAGGGCTCCGCCACCACGGGGTCGCCCGCAGCGAGCATGATCTCGGCGTTGCTGCCGTGCATGATGTCGGTGAGCCGGCGCACCCAGTCCACGCGCTCGTCGCGGAGGTTCCAGATGAGCCCGAGCACACCGCCCGGGCGCATCGCGCGACCGATCTCCGCCGACGCGGCGACCGGCTCGACCCAGTGCCACGCCTGACCCAGGACGACGGCGTCCACGCTCGCGTCCGGAAGCGGCAGCCCCTCGGCGGTCCCGACGAACGTGGGCACCCCGGGGACGGCGTCGCGAAGGGCCGCGAGCATCGCGGGGTCCGGATCGATCGCCACCACCTCGGCGTCGGCAGCCGCGACGAGCGCCCGCGTGAGCTTGCCGGTCCCGGCGCCGACATCGGCCACCCGCCGCGTACCGTCCGCCATCGGCTCCAGCATCCAGGCGACGGCCTCGAAGGGGTACTCGGGTCGTCCGGCCTCGTAGCTTCCGGCCGCCGCGCCGAAGGATCTCGCGAGTTCGTCCGCCATGTGGCCAGCATACGGCGAGCCTGCACAGCGACGTCGGAGGCCCGGGAGAGAGTGAGGACGTGCCACTGGACTTCACTGCGATCGACTTCGAGACCGCGAACTCCAGCCCGGCCTCCGCGTGTTCCGTGGGACTCGTGCGGGTGCGGGACGGGGAGGTCGTCGCCACCGCGAACTGGCTGATCCAGCCCCCGCCCGGCCATGACGAGTTCCAGGAGTGGAACGTCCGCATCCACGGCATCCGCCCCGAGCACGTGCTGTCGGCGGCGACGTGGGTCGATCAGTTCGACCGTCTGTGCGGCTTCGCGGGTGCCGACGTGCTCGTGGCCCACAACGCCGGCTTCGACCTGAACGTCCTGCGACGGGCGACCGAGGTCACGGGTCAGATCTGTCCGCCGTACCGGTCGCTGTGCAGCCTCCAGGTGGCGCGGAAGACCTACCAGCTCGACTCGTACCGTCTGCCGCTCGCCGCCGCGGCGGCCGGGTACGCGGAGTTCTCGCATCACGACGCGCTGGCGGATGCCCTCGCCTGCGCCCAGATCATCGTGGACGCGGCCGCGCGGGCCGGAGCCGCGGATGTCTTCGCGCTCGCCGATGTCCTCGGCCTCCGCGTGACCGAGCCCGCCGTGCCGGCACTGGAGCGCGCCGTCGCCTGACGCACCTCGCGTCCTCCCGGCGATGTCGGACGCCCCCGGCATCATGGAGCCATGGATGCCCTGTCGATCGTTCTCCTGCTCGTGGCCCTCGCCGCGGGCGTCGCTCTCGGGTGGTTACTGCGAGCCGGTCGCAGCGCCGCCGACATCGCACGCACGCAGGCGGAGCTCGCGGCCGCGCGAGACGACCGCGACCGCCAGTACGACCTCTATCGGGACGCGGTCGAGCACGCCCGCACCGAGCAGCGGGCGGAGGCTCAGCGTGTCCAGCAGCAGAACGCCGTCCTGCAGGCTCTGGCACCGGTCCGCGAGAGTCTCCAGCAGATGCAGTCCAAAGTCGCCGCGATCGAGAGCGAGCGTCAGGCGCAGTTCGGCACACTCGCCGAGCAGCTCCGGCGTGCCCAGGAGTCCGATGAAGCGCTCCGCGCGACGACCGAGTCGCTCGCGGGTGCGCTGCGCTCCACGTCCACGCGCGGCGTCTGGGGCGAGACCCAGCTACGGCGCGTCGTCGAGGCGGCGGGGCTGACCAGACACGTCGACTTCGACCTCCAGGCGACGATCACCTCCGACCGCGGCCAGGGACGCCCGGACATGGTCGTCCGCCTTCCGGGCGGCACGTCCATCGCCGTCGACGCGAAGGTGCCCCTCGACGCCTACCTCGAGGCCTCCGCCCTCCCCCTCGGCGACGCCCACGAATCCCAGCGACGCGCCCACATGCAAAAGCACGTCCGCGCCGTCCGCGCCCACGTCGACGCCCTCGCCAAGAAGGCCTACTGGTCGGGCCTCGACGCGAGCCCCGAGTTCGTCATCTGCTTCCTTCCGAGCGAGTCGCTGCTGGCGGCCGCCATCGACGAGGACCCGACGCTGCTCGACTACGCATTCAGCCGTCGCGTGGCCCTCGCCTCTCCGGTCAACCTCTGGGCGGTCCTCAAGACCGTCGCCTACACGTGGACCCAGCAGGAGGTGTCCACCGAGGCCCGGACGCTGCTGGCGCTCGGCACGCAGCTCTACGAGCGCCTCGGCACGCTCGCGGGTCACGCCGACGACCTGCGCCGGGCGATCGAGCGCACGGTCGACAGCTACAACCGCTTCGCAGGATCCCTGGAGTCCCGGGTGCTCGTGACCGCCCGGCAGTTCCCCGGCGTCGATGCGGAGGCCCTGGCACCGGCGTCGCCGATCACCGCGGACGGGCGGCGCTTCACCGCTCCGGAGCTCCTGACCCCGACCGAGGCCGAAGAGGCCGCCGATGCGATGCAGGCCGACGTCGGCGAGGTGCGCGCTCGTCTCGACCACGCCGCCGCGCTCCACGACCGGGAGCAGTGACGACGGGAGCGACCGGATCCTCCGACCGCGGGAGCGTCAGGCGACGCCGGGCACGCCGCTGAGCAGCAGGATGACGAGGCCGCTCGTCGCGAGGAAGGCACCGATCATCCACCAGGCGCTGACCTCGTGCCCCTCGGCGCGACGGACGCGGAACAGCACGTCGGCGCGGCGAGCCGGATCGACGGCCGGCTGAGCGACGGGTGCTGGCGGGGCCACGGCGGCCGCTTCGGCATCGGCACTCACCCGGAGGATGCGTCCGGTATTCGTGGTGATGATCTTCGTCGGCGCGGCGCTCTTCGAGCCGGTCGTGTGCTGCGTTGTCATGCGTTCGCCCTCCTGTGCCTGCGGTGCCTGGCGGCTCCGTCGACGGCGACAAACCCAGTGACAATTGTGACACGGCGGCTCGCCGAACCGGGCCCGACCCGTGCAGGAGGCGATACCGGGTCGGTAACGATGGCGAGAGTCCCCCCCGCGATCATGCCGGCGGGAGAGCCGTCACAGCCACTTCGAGACGAGGTGCTCCGACGCGATGCGGCGCAGCGTTCCGGAGGCTCCGCGCAGCACCACGCTCTCGGTGTACACGTAACCGCGCTCCCGCCGGACCCCGGCCACGAGCTGGCCGTCTGTGACGCCGGTCGCGACGAAGATCGTGTTGTTCCCCTGCACGAGGTCGTCCGCCTCGTAGACCTTGTCCATGTCGAGCCCCGCGTCGATACCGCGCTGGCGCTCGTCGTCATCGCGCGGCCAGAGCCGTCCCTGGATGTGGCCGCCGAGGGCCTTGATCGCACACGCGGTGACGATGCCCTCGGGGCTGCCGCCGATGCCGACGCACATGTCGGTACGGGCGTCGTGGCGGGCGGCGTTGATGCCACCGGCGACGTCGCCGTCGCTCATGAGACGCGTACCGGCACCGGCGTCGCGGATCTCCTGGATGAGCTGCTCGTGCCGCGGGCGGTTGAGCACCGAGACGACGATCTCGTCGACCGGCTTGTCCAGCGCACCGGCGAGCTTGCGGATGTTCTCGCCGATGGGCAGGCGGATGTCGACGACGCCGACACCGGCGGGCCCGGTCACGAGCTTGTCCATGTAGAAGACGCTGGAGGCGTCGAGCATCGTGTCGCGGTCGGACACGGCGATCACCGAGAGCGCGTTCTGCCGGCCGGCTGCGGTCAGCGACGTACCGTCGATCGGGTCGACCGCGATGTCGCACAGCGGGCCGCGCCCCGTGCCGACGACCTCGCCGTTGAACAGCATCGGGGCGTTGTCCTTCTCGCCCTCGCCGATCACCACGCGGCCCTGGAAGTCGACCGTCCCGAGGAACGCCCGCATGGCGTCGACGGCGGCGCCGTCGGCAGCCTCCTTCGCACCGCGACCGATGAACGGAACGGCACGGATCGCCGCCGCCTCGGTCGCGCGCACCAACTCCATCGCGAGGTTACGGTCGGGACGCAGCGGGCTCAGGTCGGCAGTCAGACTCACCATGAGCCCCAGCCTATCCGCGAGCAGGGGATCGATCGGCTCGTTTTCCGCCGGTGCGCGAGGAAGAAATCGCGGTTCTTAACACCACCGAAGGACGGCGCCCACCGACGCGCGACTCCTCCTGCCGGAGCCGGACACCCGCCCCGATAGAGTGGCAGCTGTCCCGGCTTCACCTACCGCAGGAGTTCTCATGCCCGTCGCCACCCCGGATCAGTACGCCGACATGCTCGACCGCGCGAAGGCAGGCGGCTTCGCGTACCCCGCGTTCAACGTCTCCAGCTCGCAGACGATCAACGCCGTCCTCCAGGGCCTGACCGAGGCCGGCTCCGACGGCATCATCCAGGTCACCACCGGTGGCGCCGACTACTTCGCCGGTCACACGGTCAAGGCCCGGGCGACCGGCGCCCTCGCCTTCGCCCGCTACGCCACCGAGGTCGCCAAGAACTACCCGGTCACCGTCGCCCTGCACACGGACCACTGCCCGAAGGACGCTCTCGCGGGCTTCGTCGAGCCGCTCATCGCCGCCTCGGAGGAAGAGGTCAAGGCCGGCCGCAACCCGATCTTCCAGTCCCACATGTGGGACGGCTCGGCCGTGCCGCTCGCGGAGAACATCGAGATCGCCAAGGAGCTGCTCCCCCGCATGAAGGCCATCAACGCCATCCTCGAGGTCGAGATCGGCGTCGTCGGCGGCGAGGAGGACGGCGTGCAGCACGAGGGTTCGAACGAGGCGCTCTACACGACGTTCGCCGACGTGGACCAGGCCGTGCAGGCGCTGGGCCTCGGCGAGCAGGGCCGCTACATCGCCGCGCTCACCTTCGGCAACGTCCACGGCGTGTACAAGCCGGGTGGCGTGAAGCTGCGCCCGGAGCTGCTCGGCGAGATCCAGGCCGAGGTCGCCGCGAAGTACAACACCGGCGAGAAGCCGCTCGACCTCGTCTTCCACGGCGGCTCCGGCTCGACCGATGAGGAGATCGCCCTCGCGGTCGCCAACGGCGTCATCAAGATGAACATCGACACGGACACGCAGTACGCGTACACCCGCGCGATCGCCGACTACATGTTCAAGAACTACGACGGCGTGCTGAAGGTCGACGGCGAGGTCGGCAACAAGAAGCAGTACGACCCGCGCGCCTGGGGCAAGATCGCCGAGTCGGCCATGGCCGCCCGCGTGGTCGAGTCCACCCGCCAGCTGGGATCGTACGGCCAGTCGAAGAGCTGACACCACCAGGCAGACGAAAGGGGCCCGGCATCATGCCGGGCCCCTTTCGTCTGCGTGCTCGGGGTCAACGCACCCCGGTGGCCTGGTCGAGGTAGGCGATGAAGGCCGGGTCGCCCATCATCGGCACGACGAGGCAGAACGAGGCGATGCCCAGCGTGATGACGGCTCCGACGAGCGGGAGCCACCAGGTGAGGCGGCCACGACGCAGGCGACGGATCGACAGGGCCGCCGTGACGCACCAGCCGACCGCCAGCACCACGGCCGCGATCGTGCCCCACGTGCGGCCCGCGGCGTAGTTGGTGAACTCCCCCTCGATGCCCAGCATCCCCATGGTCTGATTCATCACCGGGACGATGTCGAGGTAGGACAGGCCGGTGACGACGACGTTCACGAGGCCATAGGCGAGAAGCGCGATCGTCGCGAAGCGGTCCACCGAGGAGGGGCGCGCCGGAGCAGGAGCCGCGGGCGAGGGGTCCGAGACAGGAGCCGACGGGGCGACCACCTCTGCCACGGGCGGCAGCCCCGCGGCCCTCCGCTGCTCCTCGGGCGTGGCGAGTTCCCCGTAGCGGGGGCGCTGGTCGGTCATCCCGCCATGGTATCGGCCGGTGCTCCGTCGGTCGTTCAGGAAAAGGGACCCAACCGATAGCGGCCCCGGAGAAGTGGGGACTTCTCGGGGCCGCGGACGGAGAGCGCTGGGGACGCTCCTCATCCCGTTCGGTCGCCGGCGCTGGGGACGCCATGGGCGATCAGTAGGGCGTTGTCAGCCACTACGCCTTCGATCATAGATAAGCGACGTGGCGGGCACCAGGGTCACGAATTCAGATGGTGAACTCGGCGTCCGGCCCGTCGGTGTCGAGCGCATCGGCCCCGAGCTGGAGCGACAGCCGACGGGCGGCGCGCTGCAGGTTCGAGACGAGCCGCCGGTTGACCACGGCCTGGTCGGCCGGGAGGGAGACGGCCAGCGATGCCGTCACGCCCGGGGCGATGACCGGGACCGCGACGCAGGTCGCGCCGATCGCGTACTCCTCGCGATCGATCGCCCACCCCGGGGTCTGCTCGAGCTGGGTGAGGAGCGCTGTCCGGTCGCTGATCGTCCGCGGCGTGAGCTCCTCGAGCCGATGACGGGCAAGGTAGTCCAGCCGGTCCTCTTCCGAGAGGGCGGCGAGGATCTGCTTCCCGAGGGCGGTCGCGTGCGCGCTGGCGTGCAGCCCGACCCACAGCTCGATCCGAGGGTTCCGCACGGCGTCCACGATGTCGACGAGGTGGATCTCCCCATCCGCGTACCGCGACAGGTAGGCCGTGGCGCCGACGTCCTCGGTCACTGCGCGCAAGGCGGCGCGCACGCGGGCGAGGAACACGCCTCGGGAGCCGATCTGCTGCTGGAAGGACGGGAACCGGTCCCCCAGCACGAGGCCGTCGGGCTCCGCACTCAGGTACCCCTCGTGCACGAGCGTGCGCACGAGGTTGTAGGTGGTACCCGGCGTCAAGCCCGTGATCGACGAGAGCATCTTCGCCGGCAGGGGGCGCGGGGAGTTCGCGACGATGTCGACCAGGCGGAGAGCGCGTTGCACGGACCCGATGAGGGTCGGCTCCGCCTCCGCGGCGTTCACCGCTACGCACCCCCTCCTGCGGAGGCGCGGCCGCCGAGGGCGCGCGCGTCGCGCTGGCCCGTGGCGTCCTGACGGAGCTCCTTCGGCAGGGAGAACATGAGGTCCTCCTCCGCCGTCTTGACCTCTTCCACGTCGCGATACCCGGCATCGCCGATCGCGTCGAGCACCTCGCGCACGAGCACCTCGGGGACCGACGCGCCGCTGGTGACGCCGACCGTCTCCACGCCGTCGAGCCACTCCTGACGGATCTCCTCGGCGTAGTCCACGCGATAGGCGGCCTTGGCTCCGTACTCCAGCGCGACCTCGACGAGTCGCACGCTGTTGGAGGAGTTGGCGGACCCCACGACGATCACCAGATCAGCACCCTGGGCGACCTTCTTGATGGCGACCTGCCGGTTCTGGGTGGCGTAGCAGATGTCGTCGGACGGCGGGTTGTGCAGCTCGGGGAACCGGGTGCGGAGCCGGTTCACCGTCTCCATGGTCTCGTCCACGGAGAGCGTCGTCTGCGACAGCCACACCACCTTCGAGGGGTCCTTCACCTGCACGGTGTCGGCCTCCTCCGGGGAGTTCACGACGGTGACGTGATCCGGTGCCTCTCCGGCCGTTCCCTCGACCTCCTCGTGCCCGTCGTGGCCGATGAGCAGGATCTCGAAGTCGTCCCGCGCGAAGCGCACGGCCTCGCGGTGGACCTTGGTGACGAGCGGGCAGGTGGCGTCGATCGCGTGCAGGCCACGGTCGGATGCGGCGTTGACGACAGCCGGGGAGACGCCGTGCGCGCTGAAGACGACGTGCGCGCCCTCGGGCACCTCGTCGACCTCCTCGACGAAGATGGCCCCCTTGGCCTCGAGCTCCGTCACGACGTGGATGTTGTGCACGATCTGCTTGCGGACGTAGACGGGGGCGCCGTAGCGCTCGAGCGCCTTCTCCACAGCGACCACGGCGCGGTCCACGCCTGCACAGTAGCCGCGGGGGGCGGCGAGCAGGACGCGCTTGTGTCCGGGCACCGGGTTATCCTGAAGCCGCCCGGCCGCGGCGCGCACTCGTGGGATGCGAGGAGCGGGAAGATGAACGGCAGTCGAAGTCACCCCTCGATTCTACCGTCGTGCGGCTGGGCGGGGCCGGTGAGCGCGCAGGCAGGAACGGGAGCAGATGACAGTCTTCGAAGCGACGACGGGACCGGGCGAGACCCCGCCGGCGGATGCCGTCGCCCCGCGCGACTCCACGGCCCAGGCACCGACGTCGGTCGCCCGACTGAACGCCACCATCCGCGACTTCGTGGCGCGATGGAACACGGTGTGGGTCGAGGGCGAGATCACGTCCTGGAACGTGCGCGCCGGAAACGTCTTCGCCCGCCTCAAGGACACCCGGTCCGACGCGCAGATCTCCATCCGCGTCTGGTCGAGCGTGCGCGGCCGCATCCCCGCCGACCTGGGCGTGGGCGATCACGTGGTCGCCGCCGTGAAGGCCGACTACTTCGTCCGCTCCGGGGACTTCAGCTTCGCGGTCTCGGCCATGAAGCACGTCGGGCTCGGCGACCAGCTCGAGCGCCTGGAGCGGCTGCGGGTGCAGCTCCGCCAGGAGGGCCTCTTCGATCCCGCACGCAAGAAGCGCCTGCCGTTCCTCCCCCATGTCATCGGACTCATCACCGGCGAGCGCTCCGACGCCGAGAAGGACGTGCACCGCAACGCCGAGCTGCGCTGGCCGCAGGTGCGGTTCAAGACCGCGTACGCCGCGGTGCAGGGCGATCGCTGCGTGCCGGACACGCTGGCGGCTCTCGCCCGTCTGGACGCCGACCCCGAGGTCGACGTCATCATCATCGCTCGCGGCGGCGGCGACCCGCAGACCCTCCTCGGCTTCAGCGACGAACGCCTCGTCCGAGCCGTGGCCGCCGCCTCCACACCGGTGGTCAGCGCCATCGGCCATGAGAACGACCACCCCCTCCTCGACGACGTCGCCGATCTCCGCGCCTCGACGCCGACCGATGCCGCCAAGCGCGTCGTCCCCGACGTCGGGGAGCAACGCGCACTCATCGCGCAGCTGCGGTCCCGGGCCACCACCCGCCTCACGCAGCGCCTCACGCACGACATCGCCCAGCTCGAGCAGCTGCGGTCCCGGCCGGTGCTGCGCTCGCCCGATCCGATCATCGACAGCCGTGCGCAGGAGACCTTCCTGCTTCTCGCTCGCGGTCGCGACGCGGTCACCCGGCAGCTCGACGACGCCGGCCGGCGGACCGGTGAACTGCGCGCCTCGCTGCGCGCCCTCTCCCCCGCCGCCACTCTGGCCCGCGGTTACGCGATCGCGCATCTGGAGGGCGGCGTCATCCTCCGCGATGCGGCCGATGCGCCTGCGGGCAGCGCGCTCACCCTCACGGTGGACCGAGGGTCGCTCGCGGTGCGCTCGGAGGGCGAGATCGCGGAAGGCGCCTGAGCGGGCGGCGTCCGGGGCACGACGTAGGATGGAGGAGTGAGCGCCGTGAACGACACCCCTGTGGACACGCTGTCGTTCGAGGCGGCCCGTGACGAGCTCGTCCGGGTCGTCGCCGAGCTCGAACAGGGGGCGCCCACCCTCGAGCACTCACTCGCGCTCTGGGAGCGCGGCGAGGCCCTGGCCGCCCGCTGCGAGGAGTGGCTGCTCGGCGCGAAGCGTCGCCTCGAAGCCGCGCGCACCGCCACCACCGACGAGAGCGACGCGTCATGAGCAAGGGTCCCGCGATCAACGCCGACCTCGGTCGACCGGAGACGCCCGACGAGACCGCCGCACGCAAGGCCGCGTCGAGCAAGGCCTACCGGTCGAGCCAGACCGTCCGCAACCTCGTCGCCGCGCTCGTGGTGACCCTCGCGGTCGTCGTCGTCATCATCGCGCTCGTCCCCCGGGGCGAGCCGGTCGCGGCGAAGCCGATCGACGTCGCCGCCATCGCCGCGGACGTCGAGTCGTCCATGGGCAGCCCGGCGATCGTCCCCGAGACGGACGACTTCTGGCGGGTGAACGCCGCTGAGCTCCAGAGCGGAGCCCCCGTCGTCTGGGAGGTCACCCTCGCCCCCGCGGCCCAGGACGAGCGCGGGTTCATCAAGCTCGCCCAGGCCTTCGACGCCGACGCCTCGTGGGCCCCGCAGCGCCTGAACGGCGTCGCCCCGACCGACACCATCCGCATCGGCGGCCGGGAGTGGGACGTCTATCGGCCCGGGTCCGCCGGCGCGGAGGCGAACGTCACCTATGCCCTCGGCACCCAGGCCGGCGACGACTACGTGCTTCTCTACGGCTCCCGCTCGGCCGACTCCACCGCCGAGCTCGCGGAGTCGCTCATCCCCCAGATCCGCACCGTCTCGGAGGCCCGATGACCCACCCGCTGACCCCCGCCGCCGCCTGGAAGCAGATGCAGGACGGCAACCGTCGCTTCGTCCGCGACGAGCCCCAGCACCCGAACCAGAACGTCGACCGCCGCAAGGACCTCACCGCGGCCCAGCACCCCGTCGCGACGCTGTTCGGCTGCTCGGACTCCCGCCTGGCCGCCGAGATCATCTTCGACCTCGGCCTCGGCGACCTCTTCGTCGTGCGCAACGCCGGGCAGGTGATCGGCGAGTCGATCGTGGCGAGCCTGGAGTACGCGGTCGCCGTCCTCGAGGTGCCGCTCATCGTGGTCCTCGCACACGACTCCTGCGGTGCGGTGCGCGCCGCCATCGACGGGACCGCCATCGATGCCGACCCGCTCCCCCCGCACATCTGGAAGCTCATCGCGCCGATCGTCCCTGCCGCGCGCAAGGTCCTCGCGGAGAGCGGCGGCGGCACGGTGGCCGACATCGATGCGGAGCTCGTCGGACGCGAGCACCTGCGCAACACCGTCAACGACCTGCTGCAGTCGTCCGAGATCATCAGCAACGCCGTCGCCGAAGGCCGTCTCGGCATCGTCGGCGCCAACTATCGTCTGGCCGAGGGTGAGGCAGCGCCCGTCATCACGGTCGGCATCGAAGCCGAGGGGATCGACCCCGCAACCAAGGAGGGTTCGGAATGACCGACACCGAGTACCGCATCGAACACGACACCATGGGTGAGGTGCGAGTGCCCGTGAACGCGCTCTACGGGGCGCAGACGCAGCGCGCCGTGGAGAACTTCCCGATCTCCGGCAAGGGCCTGGAGTCGACGCAGATCGCCGCACTCGCGCGCATCAAGAAGGCCGCCGCGCTGGCGAACAAGGAGCTCGGCACGCTCGACGGCGCCATCGCCGACGCGATCGCCCAGGCCGCCGACCAGGTCGCCGCGGGCAGCCACGACGGCGAGTTCCCGGTCGACACCTACCAGACCGGCTCCGGCACCTCGTCGAACATGAACATGAACGAGGTCCTGGCGACGCTCGCGAGCCGCATCCTCGGCTCGACCGTGCACCCCAACGACCACGTGAACGCCTCGCAGTCGTCGAACGACGTGTTCCCCACCTCGGTGCACATCGCGGTCACGCAGGCGCTCATCGACACCCTGATCCCGGCGCTCGACCACCTCGCCGTCGCGCTCGAGGCCAAGGCGGAGCTCTGGAAGGACGCGGTCAAGTCCGGCCGCACGCACCTCATGGACGCGACGCCCGTCACGCTCGGCCAGGAGTTCGGCGGCTACGCCCGCCAGATCCGCCTGGGCATCGAGCGCGTGCAGTCGGCGCTCCCCCGCGTGGCCGAGGTGCCTCTGGGCGGCACGGCCGTCGGCACCGGCATCAACACGCCGCTCGGCTTCCCGCAGAAGGTCATCGAGCTGCTCGCGGCCGAGACCGAGCTGCCCATCACCGAGGCGAAGGACCACTTCGAGGCGCAGGCGAACCGCGACGGTCTCGTCGAGGCCTCCGGCGCGCTCCGCACCATCGCCGTGTCGCTCACGAAGATCAACAACGACCTGCGCTGGATGGGTTCCGGCCCGAACACCGGTCTCGGCGAGCTGCACATCCCCGACCTGCAGCCGGGATCCTCGATCATGCCGGGCAAGGTGAACCCCGTCGTTCCCGAGGCCGTGCTCATGGTGTGCGCGCGCGTCATCGGCAACGACGCCACGGTCGCCTGGGCCGGCGCCTCCGGTTCGTTCGAGCTGAACGTCGCCATCCCGGTCATGGGCACCGCGCTGCTCGAGTCGATCCGTCTGCTGTCGAACGCCTCCCGGGTGCTCGCCGACAAGACCATCGACGGCCTGCAGGCGAACCTCGACCGCGCCGCCGCCTTCGCGGGCATGAGCCCGTCGATCGTGACGCCGCTGAACAAGCTGATCGGCTACGAGGCCGCCGCGAAGATCGCCAAGCACTCCGTCGCCAAGGGCATCACGGTGCGCGACGCCGTGATCGACCTCGGCTACGTCGAGCGCGGTGAGCTCACGCTGGAGCAGCTGGACGAGAAGCTCGACCTCCTGTCGATGACCCACCCGGGCTGATCCACACCCGACACGGATGCCGCGAGGACCTCGGTCCTCGCGGCATCCGTCGTCTCCGGCCCCGTCCCGTGCAGGTGACGGGTCAGCTGAGTTCGCCGCCCTCCAGGAGGTCGGTGACGAGAGCGGCGATGGCGGAGCGCTCCGAGCGGGTCAGGGTGACGTGGCCGAAGAGACCGTGTCCCTTGAGGGTCTCGATGACGCTCGCGATACCGTCGTGCCGGCCGACGCGGAGGTTGTCGCGCTGCCCGACGTCGTGGGTGAGGATCACGCGCGAGTTCTGGCCCATGCGGCTGAGCACCGTGAGCAGCACGTTCCGCTCCAGGGACTGCGCCTCGTCCACGATCACGAACGCGTCGTGCAGGGACCGTCCCCGGATGTGGGTGAGGGGCATCACCTCCAGGAGCCCGCGCTCGACCACCTCGTCGATGACGTTCCCCGAGACCACGGAGCCGAGGGTGTCGTACACCGCCTGACCCCAGGGGTTCATCTTCTCGCCCTGGTCGCCCGGCAGGTACCCGAGCTCCTGGCCGCCCACGGCGAACAGCGGGCGGAAGACGATGATCTTCTTCTGCTGCTGGCGCTCCAGCACGGCCTCCAGCCCCGCGCACAGTGCGAGCGCCGACTTGCCGGTACCCGCGCGCCCGCCCAGGGACACGATGCCCACCTCGGGGTCGAGGAGCAGGTCGATCGCGATGCGCTGCTCGGCGGAGCGCCCGTGCATGCCGAAGATGTCCCGGTCACCGCGGACGAGCCGGAACTCGCCGTCACCGGTGACCCGACCCAGGGCGGACCCGCGCTCGGAGTGGATGATGAGGCCCGTGTTGACGGGAAGCCCGTGCACGTCCTCGCTGAGCCCGACCTCGCTCTCGTAGAGGTCGCTGATGTCGTCGCCGGAGAGATCGAGGGCGGCGATGCCGGTCCAGCCCGAGTCCACGGCCTGCTCCGCGAGGTACTCCTCGGCACGCAGCCCGAGGGACGCGGCCTTCACCCGCATCGGCAGGTCCTTCGAGACGATGGTCACGTCCTGGCCGTCCTGCGCGAGGTGCATCGCGACGGAGAGGATGCGGCTGTCGTTGTCGCTGAGGCGGATGCCGGCCGGGAGGACCGAGAGGTCGGCGTTGCCCAGCTCGACGCGGAGCGTGCCCCCCTCGCCGACCTCCACCGGGAAGTCGAGGCGGCCGTGCTCGACGCGGAGATCGTCGAGGTGCCGCAGCGCCTGGCGGGCGAAGTACCCGATCTCCGGGTCGTGCCGCTTGCCCTCGAGCTCGGTGATGACGACGACCGGGAGCACCACGGAATGCTCCGCGAACCGGAAGAGCGCCTGCGGATCGCTCAGCAGGACCGAGGTGTCGAGGACGTAGGTGCGCAGATCCTGAGCGGGTTCTGCGGCCGCGGCCTGACTCGGCGTCTGACGGGTGGACTGCTGCGCGGTGCTGGTGGACTGCTGCGCTGTACGTGTGGTCACGACCCACTCCCGACCCGGGGATTCCCGGCTATTCGAACGAGTCGACCAGGGGGTCACGAGTCGCGAACCTGAGGCCGACCCGACCGGGCGCCTTGCCCGATGCCTTGAAGGTACGGCCGCCCGAGGGTCTTTCCCGGCCTCGACACGCCAGCGATTCGTTACGGGACGATGAACGATTCCCTGCCGAAGGCCCCGAGCGCTTCGTCGAGCAGGCCGAGGGTCTCGGCGTCGGTTCCGGCGTGCGGCGCGATGCGGATGGATCCGCCCCGAGCGGTGACGACGAGACCGGCGTTGGCGAGAGCCGCGGCGAGCCGCGCCGGTTCCTCCGGTGCGAGTGCGACGATCCCGGCGCGTTCGGTGCGCTCGCGTGGGGAGACGACGGCGATCCCGTGGTGGTCGGCCGTGGCGATGACCGCGTCCACCTGCGCGGACAGCCGCTCCTCGATCGCCGCGACCCCGGCGTCCCTGACGTCCCGAGCGCCGATCGCGAGCCGGCCGGCGGCGAGCGTGTCCGGCATGCTGATCGTGTAGGCCCGCGCGTCCGGTGCCGGGGCCGGGCGCTCGTCGACGACCAGCCCGGTCGCCGCCGTCCCCGTGATGCCGGAGAGCACGGGCACGATCCGTTCACGCGCCCGCGGCGAGAACCAGGCGAACCCGGTGCCCCGGCCCGCGCGCAGCCACTTGTAGCCGTGCCCGACGACGACGTCCGCGACGCTGTAGTCGGCGTCGATCACGCCGAAGGACTGCACGGCGTCGACGATGAGGAGGCGGTCCGGGCCGAGGACGTCCCGCAGCGCGGGGAGGTCGACCCGGTACCCGGTGCGGAAGTCGACGTGGCTGACGGCCAGGGCCACGACATCGTCGTCGAGGACGGCGGCGATGTCGTCGGGGGTGACGCGTCCGTCGTCGGGCGAGATCCAGCGGGGCGTGACCGCGTGCTGTGACGCGGCCGCCGCGCGCTCCAGGGTGAGGCTCACGCTCGGGAACTCCGCCGTGCTCGCGACGACCGCGCCGGAGACCCCGTAGAGCGCGTGCATGAGGCCGTGCGTCGACGACGGCTGCAGCGTGACCTCCGCGGCCTCGGCCCCGAGGAGCTCGGCGACGACCTCCTGCGCCTGTCCGATCCGCTCCCCCACGAGCGCCAGCGACGACGGCCGGCCGTTCCCGAGGAGGTCCGCGTCGGCGAAGACCTCGGCACGGACGGAAGGCGACACGGGGCCGAATGCTGCCCAGTTCAGATAGCCGGGCTCCGCGTCGAACGTGCTCAGGTAGTCGTCGAAAGCGCTCACTGCGTCATTGTGCCACGCCCCGCGGCTCCCGGATCAGCGACCGAAGCGGCGGTCGCGGTCGGCGTAGTCGCGGATCGCGCGGAGGAAGTCGACCTGTCGCAGATCGGGCCCGAGCGCCTCGACGAAGTAGAACTCGCTGTGCGCGCTCTGCCACAGCAGGAAGTCGCTCAGCCGCTGCTCGCCGCTCGTGCGGATCACGAGGTCCGGATCGGGCTGGCCGCCCGTGTAGAGGTGCTCCCCGATCATCTCCGGAGTGAGCTGCGCCGCGAGGTCCTCCAGCGTCCCGCCCGATGCCTCGTGTGTGGTGATGATGCTGCGCACCGCGTCGACGATCTCGTTCCGGCCGCCGTACCCGACCGCGAGGTTCACGTGCAGGCCGGTGTGGTCCTTCGTGCGCTCCTCCGCATCGGCGAGCACGCGCGCCAGCTCCGCGGGGAGGATGTCGGAGCGGCCGACGTGCTTGACCCGCCAGTTGCCCTTCTGGGACAGCGCCTCGGCGAGCTCCGCGATGATCTCGATGAGGTCGGCGAGCTCGGCCGAGTCCCGTTTGCGGAGGTTGTCGCTGGAGAGGAGGTAGAGCGAGACCACACGCACACCGAGTTCGTCGCACCAGCCGAGGAACTCCTGCATCTTGGCGGCGCCTGCACGGTGCCCTTCGGCCGGGGTATCGAATCCGAGCTGGCGCGCCCACCGGCGGTTGCCGTCGATCATCATGGCGACGTGGTGCGGAACCGAGGCCGGATCGAGGTGGCGACGCAGCCGGCTGGTGTACAGCCGGTACAGCGGTCCCCGTCCCGGGCTCTCGCGTGACATCACCCACCTACGCTACCCTGCCCCGCCCGTCCGCGCCGGTGCAGAACCTGGGGACATGTACGGAGACGGGCATGCGCTCCCGCCTAGAGTGAGCACGTGAGCACTTCCGACCAGACCGGCGCCGACCTCCCGAAGCTGCCGCTGCTCGAAGCGGCCGCCGCCGACGCGGCGACCGAGATCAAACCGACCTGGCGCGGGTGGATCCACGCCGGCACGTTCCCCGTCGCGATCGCCGCAGGCATCGTCCTCGTCACCCTGTCCCAAGGAGCGGCGGCCAAGTGGGCGGCGGTGGTCTTCATGGCCACCTCGCTGCTGCTGTTCGGGAACTCCGCCCTGTACCACCGTTTCAACTGGCGGCCCCGGGTGAAGGGCATCCTCAAGCGGATCGACCACGCCAACATCCTGCTGCTCATCGCCGGCACGTACACCCCGCTCGCGACCCTGGCGCTGCCGCCGGCCAAGGGCGTCCTGCTGCTGACCCTGGTCTGGGGCGGGGCCCTGCTCGGCATCCTCTTCCGCGTGTTCTGGATCCATGCGCCGCGCTGGCTCTACGTCGCGCTGTATCTGCTGCTCGGCTGGGCCGCGGTGATGTACATCGTCGACCTGCTCCAGGCCAACGTCGCCATGATGGTGCTCGTGATCGTCGGCGGTCTGCTCTACACGGGCGGCGCCATCGTCTACGCGCTGAAGAAGCCGAACCCGTGGCCGGGCCACTTCGGCTTCCACGAGATCTTCCACGTGTGCACGGTCCTGGCCTTCCTGTGCCACTGGACCGCGTGCCTGCTGATCGCCCTGCACCCGCTCTCGCCGTCGCTCGGCGCGCCCTGAGCGGGGGTCAGCGCTCGCGCGGCTCCTCGTCGGGCGCGGCCGGTGCGTCCGGTGCGGTGCGGCCGTCGTCCGCGGCGTTCTCGGCGGCGCGGGCGGCCTCTTCCGCGTCGAGCTCCTCGCGGACCTCTTCCCGGTACCGCACGCGGCGGATCCGGCGGTTCATGTCCCAGATCAGCAGGATCACGGCGACGAGCACGATGACGATCACCGCGAAGCCCGCGAAGCCCGGCGTGACCGACTCCGGGGCCACCGTCATCGACGGTGTCGGCATCGGGGTCTCGGAGAGGAAGCGCATGAATCGGCCTTTCGTACGCAGGTCGCATAACCTGGTATCACCAGCCTAACGACCGGAAGACCCCACCTGTGACGACCGCCCTCCAGCTCGACGAACGCTATGGCCGCACCCGCCGCCGCCGGTGGCCGTGGTTCCTCGCCGGGGCCGTCGCGCTCCTCCTCCTCGCGGCCCTCGCGTGGTCCATCGTCGGCCAGTCGCTGAGCTCGGTCGACGCCGATGATCTGGGCTTCGAGCTCGTGGACGAGCACGCCGTCGACGTGCGCTTCCAGGTGACCGGCGTCCAGGGCAAGGACGTCGTGTGCGTGCTCGAGGCCCTCGACGAGGAGTTCGGCGTCGTGGGCTGGAAGATCGTGGAGATCCCGGCGGGAGACGCCCATGCGCTCACCCGTGCGGAGCGCATCCCGACCGTCGCGGAGGCCACGACAGGTTTGGTGAACACCTGCTGGGTCGCCTAGACTGATGCCAGACAGACGACGCCCCGGCACCGTGCCGGGGCGTCTTGGCATATCCCCCGCGGCATCTCGGCGGGATCCCGATAGAAGGAGCTTCGTCATGTCCACCGATGCTCAGGTCCCCTTCCTCACGCAGGAAGCCTACGACCGGCTCGTCGCCGAGCTGGAACACCTCTCCACCGTCGGTCGCGACGAGATCGCCAAGCGCATCGAGGCGGCCCGCGAGGAGGGCGACCTCAAGGAGAACGGCGGCTACCACGCGGCGAAGGACGAGCAGGGCAAGCAGGAGGCGCGCATCCGCACCCTGGAGGCGCTGCTGAAGACCGCCAAGGTCGGCGAGGCCCCTGCCAGCCGGGGCATCGTCGAGCCGGGCACCGTCGTGACCGCGATCGTCGCGGGCGGCGAGGAGGTCTTCCTCCTCGGCAGCCGCGAGATCGCCGCCGCCGGCAGCGACCTCGACGTCTACAGCGAGGCCAGCCCGCTGGGCCAGGCGATCCTCGGCCTCAAGGTCGGCGAGTCCTCGTCGTACGAGGCGCCGAACGGCCGCTCGATCAGCGTCGAGATCGTGAAGGTGGAGACCTACACGGGCTGACGCCCCCTCACGAGACGCCCCCTCGACCGCCACGGTCGAGGGGGTGTCTCGCGTCCGGGGGTCAGTCCTGGACGACGATGGGTGCGAAGCCCGCGCGACGGAGGGTGTCGAGCGTGTGGGCCGAGTGGTCCGCGCCGCGGGTCTCGACGCTGAGCTCGAGGATGACCTCGCTGATCTGCAGTCCGTGGCCGTGACGCGTGTGCATCGCCTCGATGACGTTCGCTCCCGCCTCCGCGATGAGCTCGGACACGCGGGCCAGCTGGCCGGGACGGTCCGGCAGCGGGATGCGGATCGTCAGGTACCGCCCCGAGGCGGCGAGGCCGTGGGACACCACGCGCTGCAGCAGGAGCGGGTCGATGTTGCCGCCCGACAGCACGGCCATCGTCGTGCCGGTCGCCGACACACGTCCGGAGAGGATCGCGGCGACGCCCGCGGCTCCGGCGGGCTCCACGACGACCTTGGCCTGCTCCAGGAGGACGAGCATGGCGCGCGCGAGGTCATCGTCCGAGACGGTCACCACCTCGTCGACGAGGTCCTTGATGATCTCGAACGGCACAGCTCCCGGGCGCGCGACGAGGATGCCGTCGGCGATGGTCGGGCGCGTGACGATGTCGACCGGTTCCCCGGCCGCGAGCGACGGCGGCACCGCGGCCGCGTTCTCCGCCTGGACGCCGATCACGCGGATCGTCCGCCCGAGCTCGGCGGCCTTGGCCTTGACCGCGGCGGCGACGCCGGCGATCAGTCCTCCCCCGCCGATGCCGAGGACGACGGTGTCGATCTCGGGCGCATCCTCCAGCAGCTCCAGACCGAGGGTGCCTTGCCCGATCACGATGTCCCGGTGGTCGAACGGGTGGATGAGGACGGCGCCGGTGCGTTCCGCGAACTCGGCGGCCAGGCGCAGCGACGTGGCGACGGTCTCCCCCTCGAGCACCACCTCGGCCCCGTAGCCGCGGGTGGCGAGGAGCTTCGGCACGGGGACCCCGAGCGGCATGAAGATCGTCGCGGGGATTCCGAGCGCCTGGGCGGCCAGAGCGACGCCCTGCGCGTGGTTCCCGGCCGAGGCCGCCACGACGCCACGGGAGCGCTCCTCCGCGCTGAGCCGGGAGAGCCGGTACGCCGCGCCGCGGATCTTGAAGGACCCCGTGCGCTGCAGGTTCTCCATCTTCAGCAGCACGGGGGCACCGAGCGCGTCGGACAGCGCCCGAGAGGGCAGCGTCGGGGTGTGCGAGATCACCTCAGCCAGACTTCGAGCCGCGTCCTGGAACTCGGTCAGGCTGGGGACTGCGCTCATCGATTCCTCCGTCTCCGCTCGCGCGGAACTGTGCTCCAGATCAGATCTCCACTCGGCCCGACGCCGGTGCGCCAGGATCCCGAGCTGATGGTCACCGCCGCCACGTTCACGAACGCGGCCAGTGGGACGGCGAACAGGGCACCCGGGATGCCCGCGATCATCGCGCCGCCCGCGACCACGAGGACGACGGCGAGGGGGTGCACCTTGACGGCGGAGCCCATCATGATCGGCTGCAGGATGTGGCCCTCGATCTGCTGGACGGCGAGGACGACGACGAGCATCCAGAGGGCGATCCACGGCCCGTTGTAGACGAGCGCGAGGAAGACGGCCACGGCACCGGTCACCACCGCACCGACGATGGGGATGAACGAGCCGAGGAACACGAGAACGGCGACGGGCAGCGCGAGCGGGACCTGGAGCAGGAAGGCGCCGAGGCCGATGCCGATCGCGTCGATCGTCGCCACGAAGAGCTGCGTCCTGGCGTAGTTGACGATCGTCGTCCAGCCGTTGCGCGCGGCGCCGTCGACGGCGGGGCGGGCCTTCCGGGGGAAGATGCGCAGGGTCCAGCGCCAGATGCCGGCGCCGTCGGCGAGGAGGCAGATGAGGATGAACAGCGACAGCAGCGCGCCGGTGGCGACGTGCCCGACGGTCGTCCCGATCGCGAGGGCCCCCGTCCAGAGGACCTGCGCCTGCTCGCTGATGACGTCGAGGCCCTGCTGCAGGTAGTTCGCGATCTGCGTGTCCGACAGGTTCAGCGGACCGTCGTGCAGCCACACCTGGAACTGGTCGAAGGCCTCGGTCGTGCGCTGCTGCACGTCCGGGAGCTGGGCGCGCACCTGCCAGACCACGAGCCACATCAGCCCGGTGACGATGGCGATCGTGCCGATGAGGGAGACAGCGATCGCGAGCCAGCGCGGGAATCCGTGACGCAGCATCCAGGAGAACGCCGGCCACAGCAGGGCGGTGATGAGGATGCCCACCATCAGCGGGATGACGAGGAGCTTGAGCAGCATCACCAGCCAGATGAAGACGCCGGCCGCCGCCGCGACGAGCAGCAGGCGCCAGGCGTAGCTCGCCGTGATGCGCAGGGGCAGCGGCACCGCCTCGTCGGCTTCTGTGGTCACGGTCCGATCGGTCACCACGGGGCGCGGACGGAACAGATCGCGCAGCCGGGGTCGCTGGTCCTCGCTCATCGCCTCAGTCTACGGTCATGCCGTATGCCGTTCGACGCATCCTGCACGCCACAACGATGTCGGAGAGCGGGGATACGCTGGCGGCGTGACCGACACCCTCAGTCCCGCCCAGGCACGACGGATCGCCCTCGCCGCTCAGGGCTTCACCCGCGCACGCCCGGCCACCGTCTCCGGTCGCCATCTGCACCGGGTGATGGACCGGCTCGGCGTGCTGCAGATCGACTCGGTCAACGTGTTCGCCCGGTCGCACTACGTCCCGCTGTTCTCCCGGCTCGGCGCCTACGATCCCGCACTCCTCGACCGCCTCTTCCTGTCGCGCACGACGCACTATGTGGAGTACCTCGCCCACGAGGCGACCTTCATCCCCGTCGAGGACTGGCCCCTGTGGCGGTTCCGCATGGACGACTTCCGGCGGCGCTGGTCCGCGGAGGACTCCTGGCTCCGAACGAACGCCCGGACGGTGCAGTGGGTGCAGGACGAGCTCCGTGCGCGCGGACCGCTCCGCCCGGTCGACCTCCGTGCCGACGCCCCGCGCGAGCGCGGCACCTGGTGGGACTGGGACGAGGTCAAGCTCGCCCTCGAGCATCTGTGGCGCACGGGCGACGTCGCTGTGAGCGGGCGCCGGGGGTTCGAGCGCACCTACGCCCTCGCCGAGCAGGTCATCCCCGAGCGCATCCGGTCCCGCGAGATCCCGCGCGAGGACGCCGTCCGCGAGCTCGTCCGACGCGCCGCTCGGTCCAGCGGCGTCGGGACGGTGGCCGACCTGGCCGACTATTACCGCCTCCGCGACCGTGCCGCGGTGACCGGGGCGATCGCCGACCTCGTCGACGCCGGGGAAGTGCAGCCCGTGACCGTCCGCGGCTGGGAGCGGGGTGGCCGGCCCCTCCCCGCCTGGCGGCATCGCGACGCAGTTCTTCCGCGCCGGGTCGAGACCGCCGCCCTGCTGACTCCGTTCGATCCGGTGGTGTGGTTCCGGGAACGCGCGCTGCGGGCTTTCGAGCTCGACTACCGCATCGAGATCTACGTGCCGGCGGCGAAGCGCCGCTACGGCTACTACTCGCTGCCCGTGCTCGTCGGCGACCGGATCGTGGCGCGGGTCGACCTCAAGGCCGACCGCGGCACGTCCACGCTGCAGGTGCAGTCGGCGTGGTGGGAGCCGCAGGCGCGTCCCGGCGACGCCGAGGCGATCGCGGCGGAGCTCCTCCGCGCCGCGCGGTGGCAGGGTCTCGAACAGGTGTCGGTCTCCGGATGGGGCGATGCGACCGCTGCCGTCCACACCGCGCTCGCCTCCACCGCCCCGGACACGGTGCGTCGTCACGTCCACGTCCGGGAGGCCGTCGCGTGAGCCGTCGTCGCTGGTGGCTCCTGGGCGGTGTCGTCGTGGCCGTCGCTGTCGCGGGGGCGGTGTGGTGGGGGCTGTCCGCGCTCCGCTCGCCGACCGCGGAGGACGCAGCGCTGGCCTATCTCCGGGCGCTGGAGTCGGGCGATCCCGAGGCGGTCGCGGCGACGGGGACCGCGGTGTCCGACGCCGCCCTCACCGCGTTCGCCGGAGCCTCGTCGACCATCGCGGACGCCGAGGTCACCGCTGTGCGTGAGGGAGACGGTGACGCGTCCGCGACGGTGCGCTTCCGACTCGACGGGGACGAGCACCAGGCGCGCGTCCGGCTGACGCCGGAGAGCGGCCGCTGGACCGTCGACGCCTCCGGACTCGGTGCCCTCCGCGCCACGACGACGATCGGGACGGCGGTCCAGGTCGGCGATGCGGTCCTCCCGGTGACCGAAGACACCGCTCTGCTCCCTGGCGTGTACCCGGTCGCGGCCGCGCCGCGGGCGCTGCTGGCCGGCACGACCGAGGCCGTCGTCCTCCCCGGCGACGACGCCACCGCACGCGTGACCGCCGAACTCCGCCCGGAGGCGACGGAGGCCGCGCAGACGCAGCTCGACGGCTACCTGGAGACCTGCACCGCCGAGGGCCACGCGATTCCCGACAACTGCGGCATCCGGATCCCGTGGGGCACGGAGTTCCGGGACGTCTCCCACGTGGCGTTCCGCGTCGAGCGGTTCCCTGCGGTGACGCTCTCCGCCGGCGGGTTCACCGCGGACGACGGCATCCTCGAGGCGACCGTTACCGGCACCGGCCAGGACGGCGCCGCGCGCACCGTCACCTACCGCAGCACCGCGTGGAGCGTGCGCGGTGGCGTGGATATCACCGCAGACGAACTCGCCCTCACCGTGTGGTGAGGGCGAGGATCAGAACTGCACGCGCGGCGGCTCGGAAATGGCGCCGCTGTCGGCGACCTCGAAGAACTCGCGCTCGGTGAAGCCGAGTCCCTTGGCGAAGAGGTTGTTGGGGAACACCTTGATCTTGGTGTTGAGCTCGCGGACGCCGCCGTTGTAGAAGCGCCGCGCGGCCTGGATCTTGTCCTCGGTGTCGACGAGGGCCTGCTGCAGCTGGAGGAAGTTCTGGCTGGCCTGCAGCTGCGGGTAGGCCTCGGCCACCGCGAAGAGGCTGCGCAGGGCCTGCTGCAGGTGCCCCTCGGCGATCCCCGCCTCGCCGGGGCTGCCGGCGGAGAGGGTCTCGGCGCGGGCGCGGGTGACGTTCTCGAACACCGCCTTCTCGTGCGAGGCGTAGCCCTTGACCGTCTCGATGAGATTCGGGATGAGGTCGGCTCGGCGCTTGAGCTGGACGGTGATGCCGCTCCAGGCTTCGTCCACGCGGACGTTCAGCTGCACCAGCGAGTTGTACGTCGCCCAGAGATAGACGCCGACGAGCAGGATCACCCCGACGACGATCAGTACCGGCACGAGCCATTCCATCAGTGCCCCACCCTTTCCCGTATTTCTCTCATCCTAGACGCGGTGCCTGCACGTGGACTGGGGATGCGACGGACCAGCGCCCCCGATCAGCGTCCCAGCACCCGCTCCAGATAGCGGTTCGTGAAGCGGCGATCCGGATCGAGGCGGTCGCGCAGCGCCACGAAGTCGTCGAAGCGGGGGTAGCTCTCCCGCAGCGTCTCCCTGGTCATGGTGTGCAGCTTGCCCCAGTGCGGGCGGCCGCCGTGGGCCCGCATGATCTCCTCGACCGCACCGAAGTACGCCGTCGGGTCCGCGCGCCAGTACCGGTGCACCGCGATGTAGGCGCTGGGGCGGCCGTACGCGGTGGAGAGCCAGCGGTCGTCGGCGGCAGCGAAGCGCACCTCCACGGGGAACTCGATCCGCCAGCCGCGCTCGGCGATGAGCTCCTGGAGGGCGCGGAACGCGGGCACCACCTCGGCCGCCGGCAGCGCGTACTCCATCTCGCGGAAGCGCACGGTCCGGCTCTGGGTGAGCACGCGATTCGAGAGGTCGGTGTACTCACGGTCGCCGGTGAGCCGCACCGCGAGCCGGTTGAACGGCGGCGTGATCGCCGGCACCGCCTGTCCCGCCGCGCAGACGACGCGATAGACGCCGTTCGCGAGCAGGGTCTCATCCACCCACCGGCCCACGACCGGGAGCGGCCTCCGTCGCGTCGATTCCGGCAGACGCGACTGCCGCTTGGTGAGCGCGACGTCGGTATGCGGGAACCAGTAGAACTCGAAATGGTCGGCGGCGGGGACGCGTTCGTCGATCGTGCCGAGCACCTCGTCCAGCGGCAGCGGCTCGTCGACCGCATGCATCACGAACGTGGGCACGCACTGCAGGGTGACCTCGACGATGATGCCGAGCGCGCCCAGCCCCAGAGCGACCGCGGGCAGGAGCTCCGGACTGTGCGCCTCGTCGATGCGGAGGAACTCCCCGTCGGCGGTGATGAGGGTCACCCCGACGACCTGGGTGGCGAGTCCGCCGAAACCGGCGCCGGTGCCGTGCGTGCCCGTGGAGATCGCACCGGCGATGGACTGGCGGTCGATGTCGCCGAGGTTCTCCATCGCGAGGCCGTAGCGGGCGAGCAGCCCGGGGATGCGGTGCAGCCGGGTACCGGCGAGGAGCGTGACCCGTCCGCTCGCGACGTCCGCGGACACGAGCCCCTGCAGGTCGTCCAGTTCCAGGAGCACACCGGGGGCGATGGCGATCCCGGTGAAGCTGTGACCGGCGCCGACGGCTTTGACCGTGAGCCCCTGTCGCACCGCTGCCCGCACCGCACGCTGCACGCCCTCGGGGCTGCGCGGGCGCTCGACCCGCACGGGGCGCACGGACGCCGACCGGCCCCAGTTCTGCCAGGTGCCGCCGATTCTCGTCACAGGAACGCCTTCCCCTCGCCGCGGTACGTCGGCAGCTCGTCCACGACCTCGTCGCCGGACACGAGCTGGTACGCGGCGATGCGCTCGGCCGGCTCGCCGCTCTTGGCGTGACGGAACCAGACACGATCGCCGACGCCGAGCGTCGCCGCTGTCGGCCCCTGCAGCGGCGTCTGCACCTCGCCGGCAGCCTCTCGCGGAAGCGTGCGGAGGTTCGCCGGCCACACCGGGCGCGGCTGTCGCGAGGCCAGCGCCGGACCCGAGGCGATCCAGCCGCCGCCCAGCACCGTGGCGATGTCGGCAGCGGGACGGCGCACGACGTCGAAGGCGAAGGCCGCGGCCGGCGCCGGGTGGAAGGACCGGTACCCGTCGAACAAATGTCCGCCGAGCAGACCGCTGCCCGCGCTGGCCTCGGTGAGCGACTCGTCGCTGCCGCTGAACTCCAGGGATCCGGTGCCCCCGCCGTTGAGGAACTCGAGCGGCGTCACGGCGCCGACCGCGGCGACGATCGCCGCCCTTCGCTCCCGCAGCTCCTCGCGCGAGCGGGCCTGGACGCGACGGATCAGCGGTCCATCGGGACCGGCATCGCCCTGTCCTGCGATCTGGGCGTCGTACATCTGCAGCCCCACGAGGCGGAAGCCGGGGCGTGCGACGACCGTCCGCGCGAACGCGGCGACCTCCCCGGCGGAGAAGAGGGCCGATCGGCGGACGCCGATGTGACCGAGCAGCGCGGATCGCCAGGACGCGTCGACGTCGATGGCCACGCGAAGCTCGGGGCGCGCGGACGGGGCCACCACGCTGTCGACGAGGTCCAGGTGCACGGGGTCGTCGATCATGAGCGTGATGCGCTGCGCCGCCTGCTCGTCGGCGCACAGCCGTTCGATGCCCGCGCGGTCCACGGTCGGGTAGCCGAGGACGATGTCGTCGTGGGTCTCCGCGAGCCAGAGCGCCTCCTCCAGCGTGAACGCGAGGATCCCGCGGAAACCCGGGAGTCGCAGCACGGCATCCAGGACCGCACGCACCCGCACCGACTTCGACGCCACGCGGATCGGCAGACCGCCGGCACGGACGAGCAGATCCATGGCGTTGTAGCGCAGCGCTTCGCGATCGATAACCGCCACGGGCGCCGGAAGGTGCCCGGTCGCGGCCGACAGGCGCGGCCAGTAGCGGCCCGGGTCCTCCCATTCGGGGGCGACCGCGGGGCCACCCGGGACGGGGCTCAGTTCGTCGGTGAGGTCGAGCACTCCCCCACCCTACGGCCTGAGCCCCGCCGGGTCACGACCCCGCCGACGATAGGCTGGCGGCGCAGCCCCCGTAGCCCAATGGCAGAGGCAGGCGACTTAAAATCGCCTCAGTCTGGGTTCGAGTCCCAGCGGGGGCACCGTCAGCGGCCGAGGATGTCGCCGATCCCGGGGATACCGAGATCGCCGAGCCGCTCCCCCCAGCCGGTCGCCGTCTCGCCGAGACCCGAGACGGCCTCGCCGGCCGAGCCGAGCATCTCGTCGGCGCCGCCGGCCAGCGCGTCGATGTCGACGCCGGAGGCGAGCGCATCCAGGTCGATGCCCTGCGCCAGCGCGTCGAAGTCCACCCCGAGCCCCGCCGCCTGTTCCAGGAGCGGTGCGGCCACGGTGCTCACGACGGCTCCGCCGGCCACCACGCCGAGGAGACCGACCGCCGCGCCTCCGGCACCCACGCCGTTCCCCGCCGAGCTCATCGTGCGGGAGTCGACCGTCGGGCGCTGAACCCCCGGGTCAGGCCGAGGGGTGGCCGACCACACCCTTCCGGAGGAGTGCG
>NZ_RBLT01000159.1:0-852 GCF_003989315.1 Microbacterium sp. HSID17254 | reverse complement strand
GGCACCGTGGTCCGTGTCCTGCGACCGCACGCCGTGTCGGTGGCGGTGCTGCCGAACGGTGACCGCGCGCAGGCCAGCGAGCTGACCAGGGTGCACGACGCCGGACTGTTCTCCGACCTCGTCCCCGGCTCCGGCGGCGACTACCGGCTGCTCGTGACCTACGGCGACGGCGCCGGCGGCACGACCGAGCAGACGGTCGACGACCCGTACCGCTGGCTGCCGACGCTCGGCGACATGGACCTGCACCTCAGCGGCGAGGGACGGCACGAACGCCTGTGGGACGTCCTCGGCGCACACGTCCGGGACTACGAGACCCCCTCCGGCCCTGTCGCCGGTACCAGCTTCGCCGTCTGGGCCCCGAACGCCCGCGGTGTGCGGGTCCCCGGTGACTTCGACGGCTGGGCCGGCTGGGCGCTGCCGATGCGCTCGCTGGGCGGCTCCGGGGTCTGGGAGGTCTTCCTGCCCGGCGTCGGCGTCGTCGACCGCTACAAGTTCCGCATCCTGGGCCCCGACGGCCGGTGGCGGGACAAGGCCGACCCGATGGCCTTCGCCACCGAGATCCCGCCGCAGCCGGCGGCGGCCGTGACCCGCGACATCCACGAGTGGACCGACGACGCGTGGATGGCCGACCGCGCGCAGCGCCGCCCGCACGCGGAGCGGATGAGCGCCTACGGGCTGCACCTCGGCTGCTGCGTGCCGGGGCTGGACGACCGCGAGATCGCCGAGCGGCTGGTGGCCGACCTGGACACCACCGGGTTCACCCACGTCGAGCTGCTGCCGGTGGCCGAGCACCCGTTCGGCGGGTCCTGGGGCTACCAGGTGACCTCCTACTTCGCCCCGACCTCGCGGTTC
>NZ_RBLT01000158.1:0-854 GCF_003989315.1 Microbacterium sp. HSID17254 | reverse complement strand
CATACCAGGGATAGGACGGAGTGGCGCTGCGCACGCAGGCGGTGATTGTGGTCTGCGCGACGGTCCAGAGCCTGGAGGGGGGGCTCCCGAGCCCGGGCGGCGGCGTTTGCGGGGCGGGCGGGCGTAGGTACGACAGATTCAAGCGACTAGAGGTAGTGCCCGTGGGCGTGGGTGACGGCGTGGCGGCTTGACATCAGGGAGACCTCCGGACGAGCTGGGCGTTGTCGAAGCCCACCCCGAACCACCCGGAGGTCTCCGTGGCCCACCGTAACGCCCGTCTGACCCTGCACGGCCGCACACTGCTCATCGAGCGCGTCCTCAAGCAGGGACGCCCGGTCGCCCACGTCGCGGCCGAACTCGGGATCTCCCGCGCGACCGGCTACAAATGGCTCGCCCGCTACCGGGCCGAGGGACCGACCGGGCTCCTCGACCGTTCCAGCCGAGCACACCACATCCCCTCCCCCCCCAGCCCCCCGCCCGAACAGCAGGTCCTGACCCTGCGCCGCGACTGCAAACTCGGACCGCACCGCATCGGACCACTGGTCGGGCTGTCGCCCTCGACCGTGCGCGCCGTCCTGACCCGCCACAGCATGTCCCGCTTGGCCTGGATGGACCGCCCCACCGGCGAGGTGATCCGCCGCTACGAACGCGAGCGTCCCGGCGAACTCGTCCACGTCGATGTGAAGAAACTCGGCCGGCTGCGCGACGCCGCCGGCTGGCACGTCCACGGTCGCGACACCCCCTAACCCCGCCTAGCCCGCTACCGAACCCGCCTCGGCTACGACTGCAACCACACCGCGACCGACGCCGCGACCGGCCTGCGCCCGCGCCGACATCCCCGTCCCCGCACGCCC
>NZ_RBLT01000157.1:0-856 GCF_003989315.1 Microbacterium sp. HSID17254 | reverse complement strand
TGGGGACCAGCGTGTCGTGGCGGGCGCGGGAGTAGGCGCCCCAGGGGGTCATCGACTCCAGGGCCATCGGGGAGAGCTTCCACTGCGTCAGCGGGTTGGCCAGGCGCTCGGCGAACCGCCGCGCCTGCTCGTGCGCGCTGACCGAGAACCGGTACTTGCGCAGGTGGACGCCGTCCTCGACGAGCATGTTCTCGAAGACCGGCGGCTGGCGGAGGAACCGGCGGTACTCGGCCTCGGTGCAGAACCCCATCACCCGCTCGACGCCGGCGCGGTTGTACCAGGACCGGTCCATCAGCACGAGCTCGCCCGCCGAGGGGAGCTGCTCGACGTAGCTCTGGAAGTACCACTGGCCCTTCTGGCGCTCGGTCGGCGCGGGCAGCGCGACGATCCGGGTGAACCGCGGGTTGAGGTACTGGGCGACCCGCTGGATCGCCCCGCCCTTGCCCGCGGCGTCGCGCCCCTCGAAGACCACGACCACCCGGGCGCCCGCTGCCCGGACCCATCCCTGCATCTGGAGGAGCTCGCCCTGCAGGCGGAGGAGCTCGGCGTCGTAGACCTTGCGCGGCAGCTTCGGGGTGCTCACCCCGCACAGCCAACCAGACGGAGGGGTGACGCGACGGACAGTGCGGTGGGCTGGCGCGTCGGCTATTTACTCGTCTATCGTGTTTATTCGCGACGACGACGCCGCCTCCCTGCCCCACCACTCCTCCGGGGGAGGCCCCCGATGCGTGCCGTCACCACCCGTCCCGCCTTCGCGCTCGCCGCACTGGCCGTCGGCGCCTTCGCCATCGGCACCGGCGACTCCGACTTCACCCCGCTCATGCACAAGCTGCGCGGGCTGGACAAGCGCGTGATC
>NZ_RBLT01000156.1:0-866 GCF_003989315.1 Microbacterium sp. HSID17254 | reverse complement strand
ACATCCCACCAGGACCGCGGCTCCGGCGCTCCGAGGAGTGGGCCGGTCTCGACGGGGGCACGGTGGAGTCCCGGCCGCCTCGGCGGCCGACCGCGTCTCACCCGGCCCGGCCGGTGCCGAGCCCGTGTTCCAGCGGCAGCCCCCGGTCGGCGACGACGTCCTTCATGACCAGCGTCGAGGACAGCCGCTGCACCCCGGGCAGCGTGGTGAGGCGCTCGTCGTAGAGGCGCTGGAACGCCGGCAGGTCCCGGGTGATGATCCGCAGCAGGTAGTCCGGGTCGCCGAACAGCCGCTGGGCGGCGACGACCTGCTCGATGGCGTCGACGGCCGACTCGAACGCCTGCACCGTGTCCTGCACGGCCTCGTGCATGGTCACGAACACCAGCGCGTCGAAGCCCAGGCCGAGCCGGTGCTCGTCGAGGTGGGCGCGGTAGCCCGCGATCGCCCCGGAGGACTCCAGGGCGCGCAGCCTGCGGTGGCACGCCGACACCGACAGCCGCATCCGCTCGGCCAGCTCGGTGACGGTCAGACGGCCGTCGGCCTGCAGCTCGGCAAGAATCTTCCGGTCGATCGCGTCCACGGCGAGGAATCTTGCACCATCCGGGGCGCGCGGTGGGAACATCGGGAACACCTGTCGGCGCATCCTGCCTAGCGTCGGGGCATGCCGATCGGAAGCGTGCTGGGGTTCTCCGGCCTGTCGTTGCTGCTGGTCCTGACGCCCGGCGCCGACTGGGCGTACATGAGCCGCGCGGGGCTGCGCGGGCGGACGGTCCTACCGTCGCTGGCGGGTCTGCTCAGCGGGCACCTGGCACTCGCCGCGCTCGTCGCGGCCGGGATCGCGGCGGTCGTCGCGCGCCGGCCGGAGG
>NZ_RBLT01000155.1:0-873 GCF_003989315.1 Microbacterium sp. HSID17254 | reverse complement strand
GCTGCCTCGCGAAGGTCGTTCGGTGTGGCGGAGGCGCCCGCGATGACGTTGAACAGAATGTACCACTGCGCCCCGAGGGCCATGAGTAAGATGCCGACCCCGTCCAAGGAGATACCGGTGGCCCCCAGCACAGCGGTGATGAGTGGGAACAGGAAGTTCGCCGGGAAACTGGCCAGCACCTGGACGACGGGTTGAGCAAGCCTGGACACGCGCGGGTTGAGCCCGATCCAGACCCCGATGGGTACCCAGACGAGCATGGATACGGCGATGAGCGCGATGACGCGGGCGAAGGTGATCAATCCGAGGAACAGGGCGTGCCCGACCTCGGCGAAGCCGGTGGTGCCGGCGATGAAAACGACCATGTGGTCTAGCGCGTAGGCGATAGCTATCGATACCACTACCGCGAAGATCGCATCCTCTGCGCGGCGGCGCACCGAGGAAGTGCGCAGTGGGTACTCGGCGAGCCCGAACACGGCCATGCCTCGATCGATCGGGTGCACCAGCGGCGCGAGGACCACGCCCAGCATGGTGGGGATGCGAGAGCGACGGAGCAGGTCGAGAGGCGGGCAGGCGGGGCCCGCAGCCGGCACGGACGCCTAGGCGCGAAAGCGCTCGGCCCAAGCGGTCAACGGCGGCCAGCGCAGTACATTCACTCCGATCGCCATGACGATCATCGCCGCGATCGCGAGGAAGACCTTGTCGAGTTCGCCGCGGTCGCTTGCGGCCGCGACAAAGGCGCCGATGCCGGGTAACGCGTAGCTCTGGTAGTGGAGGCTGAGCGGTGCCGAGGCCGGTAGGAAGAACCAACCCCCGCCGAAGCTCATCATTCCGTTCCAGACCAGCGGAATCATGCCGCTGGGGACGTCGGACCGC
>NZ_RBLT01000154.1:0-874 GCF_003989315.1 Microbacterium sp. HSID17254 | reverse complement strand
ATCTGCGCGAGTGGCCGGATGGGCGCCACCAGTGGCACCCGGGAGCTGTCGACCGGGGTGCCGAGCGCGGCGACCGAGCGCACCGGCAGCGGGTCGCGGCCCTGCACCGCGGCGGCGACGCTGAGCAGGGCGAAGATCCCACCGAGCGACCAGGCGACGAGGTGCACCTCGTCGCCGGTCTCGTCGGCCACCCGGCGGACCATGTCAGGCAGCAGCTCGTCGACCCAGCTCTCGATGCCCAGGGTGCGGTCGGAGAACGACTTGGGCCCGTAGTCGACCAGGTAGACGGTCCGGCCCTGCTGCAGCAGGTGCTCCACCAGCGAGCAGCCGCGGCGCAGGTCGTAGGCGAAGTCCGGGGCGCCCAGCGGCGGCACGAGCAGCACCGGTGCACCGCCTGCGGGGTCCACACCGGACAGCGGGCGGTACCGGAACAGGATGCCCTGCGGCGAGCCGACCACCGCGTCGCGCGGCATCCGGCGGAGGTCGGCGAGGTGGCCGACCACGGTCCGGGCCCACACGTTGGCGACGGCGTCGACGAGGTCCACGGGCGCACCCTACCGGCCCACACGGGTCACCGACGGCGCGGTAGGCCGACCGGAGTTACTCACGGGTATGTGAGACTGGCGACCATGCCGCGCGAGATCTTCGACGACGAACACGACGCGTTCCGTGACCTGTGCCGGACCTTCATCGCGAAGGAGGTCACCCCGCACCACGAGCAGTGGGAGGAGGACGGCCAGGTCGACCGGGCGGTCTGGACCGCCGCGGGGGCGGCCGGCCTGCTCGGCACCGCCGTCCCCGAGCCCTACGCCGGCGGCGGGGTCGACGACTCCCGGTACAACGCGCTCCCGCCCGAGGAGCTCGTCGCCCCGGG
>NZ_RBLT01000153.1:0-876 GCF_003989315.1 Microbacterium sp. HSID17254 | reverse complement strand
GCGGCCGCACGCGGAGGGCCGAACCGGCAGCCCGGCTAGCGGCCGTGGCGCGGGGCGGCTCGCGTGCTGGTCCGGGTCGGGCTCGAGGCCGTGCGCCCAGGACCACTCCCCGTCCGGGACCCGCGACTGGTTCGGGTACCACGACCCGGGCGACTTCAGCGTCGAGTACAACGGGCAGACCGGCGGCTGGTTCTACACGCTGCACGTGCTGGCCACCGCCCGGTTCGAGCGGCCCGCGTTCCGCAACTGCGTCGCGCACGGCATCGTCCTGGGCGACGACGGCGCGAAGATGTCCAAGTCGCGCAGCAACTACCCCGACGTCAACGAGGTCTTCGACCGCGACGGCAGCGACGCCATGCGGTGGTTCCTCATGGCGAGTCCGATCCTGCGTGGCGGGAACCTCGTCGTCACCGAGCAGGGCATCCGCGAGGGCGTCCGCCAGGCGATCCTGCCGTTGTGGAACACCTGGTACTTCCTGTCGCTCTACGCCGGAGGCGAGCGCGGCACGTTCCGCACCGACTCACCCCACGTGCTCGACCGGTACGTGCTGGCCAAGACCGCCGACCTCGTCGACGGCGTCACCGCGGCGATGGACGCCTACGACGTCGCCGGGGCCTGCGACCGGATCCGCCACCACGCCGAGACCCTCACCAACTGGTACGTCCGCCGGTCCCGGGAACGGTTCTGGTCCTCCGACTCCACCGAGGACGGCCGCACCGCGCGACGCGACGCCGTCGACACCCTGCACACCGTGCTGGAGGTGACCTGCCGGGTCGCGGCGACGCTGCTGCCGCTGACCACCGAGGCGATCTGGCGTGGGCTGACGGGGGAGCGGTCGGTGCACCTCACCGACTGGCCCGCCGGGTCCGACCCGTC
>NZ_RBLT01000152.1:0-878 GCF_003989315.1 Microbacterium sp. HSID17254 | reverse complement strand
ACGCGGCCTTCGGTGGCTACAAGCAGTCCGGCATCGGGCGCGAGAACCACAAGATGATGCTGGACCACTACCAGCAGACGAAGAACATCCTGCAGAGCTACTCGCCGAACGCCCTGGGCTTCTTCTGCTGGGTGAGCCGGACGTCGGCGTCACCCCGACCGAGCGGGTGACGCTGACGCCGGCCGCCGCCGATCTGCTGGTCACGCTCACCGACCTGCACGGTCCGCTGATGTTCCACCAGTCCGCTGGGTGCTGCGACGGCAGCGCCCCGATGTGCTTCCCGGACGGGGACTTCAAGACCGGCGACCGGGACGGCGAACTGGGAGACGGGCAGGTGGCCGGTGTCGGGGGGCCGTTCGGGGTCTGGATGTCGGGATAGGAGGACGAGGACGGGAAGCACAGGGAGCTCACGGGCGACGGCGGCAAGGGGCGGGGCAGCGGGTGCTCGGTCGAGGCGCCGGAGGGCGTCCGGTGCCTGATCCGCTCGCGACTGTTCACCGGCGACGAGGACCGGGCGATGCAGGACTGACCACCCGCACCACGGCCCGGGACACCCGTCCCGGGCCGTGGTCGTCTCCGGCCGAGGAGCACCGATGACGCACACCCTGCGCGGACTGATGGGCCTGCCGGCGGAACCGGCCCCGCTGTCCCGCTCCGCACTCATCATGATCGACCTGCAGAACACCTACACCGAGGGCGTGATGCGGCTGGAGAACGTCGAGCCGGCCCTCGGGGAGGCGGCCGAGCTGCTCGACCGCGCCCGCTCCGCCGGGTCGCGGATCATCCACGTCCGGCACGACGCCGGCGAGGGCAGCCCGTACGACGTCACCGCGCCGATCGGCGCCATCCACGACTCGGTCGCCCCGCGCGACGGCGAG
>NZ_RBLT01000151.1:0-878 GCF_003989315.1 Microbacterium sp. HSID17254 | reverse complement strand
CCGAGCTCAACCGGACCGCCGGCCGGACCGTCGTCGCGGTGCTGCACGACATCAACCCCGCGGCCCGCTACGCCGGGCACCTGATCGTGATGTCGGAGGGCCGGATCGTGGCCGAGGGCAAGCCGGCGGACGTGCTGACCGCCCCGCTGCTCGCCGAGGTGTTCGGCGTCGACGCCGTGATCATCACCGACCCGCTCGACGGTGGCCCGCTGGTGGTCACCGCCCACCCCGGCCGCGATCGCGCGACCGGTGCTCCCGAGAGGACGGCAGGACGGACATGGGGAACAACGGAATCCGGCTCCTGACGGGGGTCCTGGCCGCGTGCGCGATGCTGCTCGCCGGGTGCGGGAGCGGCGGTGGCGGGGACGACGCCGCACAGGGCGAGACCCAGGTCGTCACCGACGACCTCGGAACCCGGGTCACGGTCCCGGTGGCGCCGCAGCGCGTCGTGACCACGCACTTCCTGGTCACGATGAGCACCCTCGACCTGGGCCTGACCCCGGTCGGCACGGCCGTGTGGTCCCGGCCCGTCGTGACCGAGGCGTACGCCGCGACGCTGGCGAACGTGCCGGTGGTGACGTCCCAGAGCGCCGAGCCGGACCTCGAGCAGATCGCGGCACAGTCCCCGGACCTGATCATCGCGACGTCGTTCAGCAACGAGCAGGTGCTCGGGCGGCTCCGCCAGATCGCACCCACGTACGTCCTCACGGTCTCCGAGGGCGGGGCGAACGCGGTCACGTTCGCGGAGCGGAACAGGAAGATCGCCGATGTGCTGGGGCGCACACCCGAGTACGACCGGCTCGCGGCCGACTTCGAGGACCGCAAGCAGCGGATCAAGCAGGCCTACGCCGCCCGGATCAACGGGCGCACCGCGGCCA
>NZ_RBLT01000150.1:0-887 GCF_003989315.1 Microbacterium sp. HSID17254 | reverse complement strand
GTCGCCGGGGGCGTAGGCGAGGTGGCAGTAGGTCATGACCGCGGCCGAGCCGACGACGGCCACCACGGCGCTGACCCCGTACGCGAGCCGCACCAGCGACCGCGAGTCGCGCCCGCCCGTCGGGCGGAAGCGGATGAGGGCCTGGCCGAAGTTCAGCGAGGTCAGGACCGAGATCAGCATCATCAGGTTGACCATGGCGTTGCCACGGCCGACCTCCTCGGTGCTGAACACCCGCGCGGCGAACACCCAGTAGAGCAACCCGAAGCCGGAGTTGACGACGGTGTTGAGCATCAGGGCGTACGCGTTGCGATAGAGCGGGTTGCCCATCTCGCGGCGGACCGAGCGGACCCGCCCTGCCACCATCTCCCCGACGCTCATCGCGCGCACCGCCGGACGACGGCGCGGGGCGTCCCGCTGAGTGCGTGCACACCACCACGCTAACCAGGGGTCGACCACCCGGGTGCCCGGGGGAGGGCCCCGGACGGTCCGTCACCGGCCGGGCCGGACACCGCGGACATACACACCCCGTCGCGCTCCGCAACCCCTGCGCTACGGTTCATTTCTTCCGGTGCCTGACGAACCGAAGGGGGTCTGCGTGCGTATCGCCTGCGCAGGAGGTGGGCCGGCCGGTCTGTACCTGGCGGTCCTCGCCAGGCTCCGGTCCGGTGGACGCGACGAGGTCGTCGTGCACGAACGCACCGAGGCGGGGCGGACCCACGGGTTCGCCGTCACCTACGGCGAGGACATGCTCGACGACGCGTTCCGCAACGACCCCGAGGGCGGTGAGGCCCTGCGTCGCGCGGCGCGGCTGTGGAACGCCCAGGAGATCCGGGTCGCCGACCACCGCCCCGTGCACGTCGGTGGCAAGTACGGCTACGCGATCGCCC